>JACRBO010000080.1 GCA_016219235.1 Chloroflexota bacterium | reverse complement strand
GGCTTCATCACCGGCCTGCTCGAAACGCCGAACGATTATGAAGCGCGTTCGCCCGACGAGCAAGCGGCGCGGCTGATCGAATATCACGATTGGATTCGCGCCGGACTGGCGGGCAATCTGCGCGATTTTCCGCTGCAAAAAACCAACGGCGATGTCGTGCCCGCCGAGAATATCAAATACAACGGCGCGCCGACCGGCTACACGCTCGATCCGCAGGAGAATATCAACTACGTCTCCGCGCACGACAACGAGACGCTGTTCGATGCGGTGCAGGCCAAAGCGTCCGCATCGGCGTCACTGGCCGATCGGATCCGGATGAACAACCTCGGCATCGATCTCGTCATGCTGGGTCAGGGAGTACCGTTCTTCCACGCGGGCGATGAACTGCTGCGCTCCAAGTCGCTCGATCGCAACAGCTACAACTCCGGCGACTGGTTCAACCGCCTCGACTTTACCTATCAAAGCAACAACTGGGCCGTGGGCCTGCCGCCGCAGGGTGATAACAAAGACAAGTGGCCCATCATTCAGCCGCTGCTGGTCGATGAGACATTGAAGCCGTCGGGACAAGATATTCAATCGGCGCTGCTGCACTTTGAAGAGATGCTCAAGATCCGCAAGAGCTCGCGGCTATTCCGACTTGAGACGGCCGCAGAAGTTCAGCAGCATCTGACCTTTTTAAACACTGGCGCGGACCAGATTCCGGGCCTGATCATCATGCGGCTGGACAACGTCGGCCCGGAACGCCTCGACGACGCCTACACTGAAATTCTGGTCATCTTCAACGCCTCGCTCGGCCGAATTGAGTTGGGCGATTCGCAGTATATTGGCACAGCGTTTCAACTGCATCCGGTTCAGGCCGTGTCCAGTGACTCGGTGCTGCGACAGGCCAACTTCGATTCAGCCACCGGTGTCTTCACGGTGCCACCGCGCACGACCGCTGTGTTTGTGCTCAAAACAGGGCGAAACGTGCCGCCTACACTTACACCGACGCTCAAGCCCACCGTGACGGTCACGACGACACAAGCCCCAACTGCTGCGCCGACCACTACGGTTCCCCCGACGACCGTTCCACCCACCGCCCAACCCGCCGTGCCGCCCACACCCGCGGTGGTCACAGAATCGCCATCGGGCGCACTGCCGATCGTGGCCGCGGTAGGTGCGGCCATTGCCGCCATCACCGGGTTCATCTTCATGCGGCGTCGCAAGTAAGGCAACTGAGCAAAAACTGAGCACTTCCTGAACTGTAAACTGAACAGCGCAATCCATATACTGTGTCTCAAGACCACACTAAGGAGACACAGCATGTCCAAATACCCTCACGCGATCGTAATCGGCGGCAGTCTGGCCGGCCTCATGGTCGCGCGCGTACTGAGCGAGCATTTCGCGCAAGTGACCATCATTGAGCGGGACGCCGTAACCGATCGCCCTGAAGCGCGCAAAGGCCAGCCGCAGGCGCGTCACCTGCACGGCCTGCTGGGCAAGGGCCTCGAAATCATGACGCGCTACTTCCCCGATCTGCCGCAAGCGCTGCAAAGTCGCGGGGCCATCATCGGCGATATGGGGCAGGTCATGCGCTGGTACACGAACGGCGGCTATCGCCTGCAATTTGACAGTGGCCTGAACGGCGTGTTGATGAGTCGCCCCATGCTCGAATGGACGATCCGCGAACGCGTGATGCGTCTGCCCAACGTGCGCGTGATCGACGAGTGCGATGTGAAAGGCCCGATCGCTGCGCCGGATCGATCGCGCGTGATCGGCGTCAACGTACAGCACCGCGCCGAGGCGGGCCGCGAAGAAATCTTGAGCGCCGATCTGGTGGTGGATGCCAGCGGGCGCGGATCATCTTCGCCAAAGTGGCTGGAGGCGTTAGGCTACGTGCGCCCGCCCGAAAGTGTGATCAAGGTCGATGTGGGCTACGCCACCCGCGTGTATCGCCGCCGGCCGGAAGACTTCGATCTCATCGGCGCGAAGCTGCTCATGGTGTCGCCGGACGCGCCGCATCACAAGCGCAGCGGCTTCATGTTCCCCATCGAAGATGATCGCTGGATCGTGACGCTGGGCGGTTGGGCGGGCGATCACGCGCCGACCGACGAACGCGGCTTTCTGGAATACGCGCGCACTCTGGCCGCGCCTGATATTTATCAAATGCTGCTCAAGTTAGAACCGCTGGGCGACATCATCACCTACAAACTACCCTCGAACCTGCGCCGTCATTACGAGAAACTGGATCGCTTCCCGGAAGGTTATCTGGTCATCGGCGATGCGGTGTGCAGTTTCAATCCGGTGTACGGACAGGGGATGACGTCGGCGGCGATGCAGGCGGCTGAACTTGATCGGGTGTTAAGCGAACGCGCGACGTTGGCCGGGTTGGCGCAACGCTACTTCAAACGCAGCGCCAGAGTGATCGATCTGCCGTGGCAAATGACGGCCGGCGAAGACTTCCGCTTTCCAGAAACCACCGGCCCCAAGCAGCCCGGCACCGATTTCATCAATGCATATGTGTCGCGGGTGAATGCGGCCTCGCATACCGATCCCGTGGTTGGCCGCGCTTTTCTGGAAGTGATGAATTTGATGAAGCCCGCGCCCAGTCTGATGCGGCCACGCATTCTATGGCGCGTGCTGCGCGCCGGACGCGCCACGCCAACCCGATCGACCGTACGCGGCGCACCCGCGTCACAGCCTTCTTAAGTGGCAATTTGCTTTGCCCGGCCCGATGCGTCTACAGGCGCGCCGGGCCTTTTGTCTTGCATAACCTCCACATTCTCTTCACATTGAAGTCACAATCTTCAGGCAGAATCCCCGTCGAGCCGGACCTCACTGGCGGCCTGTCGATTCGATCAGTTGACAGGTTATGGTTCATCGGGTACACTCTCTATCGTTTACTGAACGTTTGGTAAGTTGGAAGTTGGATGTTGGATGTTGGATGTTGGATGTTGGAAGTTGGATGTTGGAAGTTGGATGTTGGATGTTGGATGTTGGATGTTAGAGATTAGATGTTGGAGCAGCGACGGCCAAACTAAGCGCCTCCAACCCCCAACTTCTAACCTCTAGTTTCCAACCTCCAACTTCTAACCTCCAGTTTCCAACCTCCAATTCAAGGAGTACCTATGCCACCCGATTCCGGCGGACGCGAAGCCATTCTGACAACCTCCGCCAAACTCTTTAGCCAGCAAGGCTATAAGGAAGTGTCCATCCGCGACATCGCGCAAGCCTGCGGCATGACGAATGCGGCGTTGTACTATCACTTCAAGAACAAGGAAGATTTGTTTCTGGCGATGCTACGGCGCGATCACGAACGAACCCTCGCATCATTGCAGGCCGCGGCCGACGGGCCGGGCGATTTGCGATCGGATCTGGTGCAGCTGGTCGCACGCTATTCGGCCATCATGTGCGAACACCGTCAGTCGTTTCAGACACTGTGGCGTGATATGAAACAGATCGAAGCCGGGCGCGGGCAGCGGCTGTTCACGGAGATGCGCCAGCAACTGCTGTTGCCACTGGTGCAGCGCCTGGCGGCCGCGCAGGCCGCCGGCGAGATAGCACCCGGCGACGTGCAGTTGTACGCGGCCCTGCTGCACGGCATGATCATCGCGCTGACGCACAACGGCCAGACCGGCAAACGAAGCCGGATCGCGCCGGCGGAAATTGAAACGGTCGTCGATCTATTCTTACATGGGTTGAGTCGTCAAGGAGAAAGACAAATACTATGATGGGACATTCAAGTAGAAACGGCACGCTTCGCGCCGAGCGGCCTAAAGCCGATTTCGGCGCGCTGCGGCGGGCCTTCAAGTATCTGGGGCATTACCGCCAGATCATGGTCATTGCGTATGGCGCGCTCTTTGTGGCAACGCTGGCGCAGTTGGTCGTGCCGACGCTGGTGCGCAGCATCATCGACTCTGTGACCAACGGCGTCATCGCGTCGAAGTTGACGCAAGCGCCCGCGCAAATGCTGCCGGGAATTTTGGAGCAGGCCAGCTGGACGCAGGATCAATTCGTCAACTATCGCGACAACGCCGAATCCGGTTTGATCGCCGCCGGCATCGCCATCGTCGTGTTTGCCAGCGTGCGCGGCCTCTTCGCGTTCTTGCAAGCCTACAATGCGGAGCGCCTGTCGCAGAGCATGGCCTTTGACATGCGCAACGATCTGTTCGCCAAAATTCAGCGCCTGTCGTTCAGTTACCACGACAAGAACCAGACCGGCCAGTTGATGATCCGCGCCACCGACGACGTCGAAAAAGTCCGGGTGTTTATCGGGCAGGGTCTGCTGATGGCCCTGCAAGCGTTGGTGCTGGTAACGGGTACGCTGATCATTTTGCTGACGACCAATTTCCAGTTGACGCTGGTGGTGCTGCCCACGCTCCCGATCGCGCTGGCGCTGTTCATGGTCTTCGGCACGATCAGCCAGCCGTTGTTCGGCGAGATACAGCGCCGCCTGTCGAGCCTCAACACGATCTTACAGGAAAATCTGGCCGGCATCAAAGTCGTCAAGGCCTTCGCGCGCGAGCCGCAGGAACAGGTGAAGTTCGAGCGGTCCGCCGACTCGCTGATGCAGCAAGGCATCAAGGTCGCGCGCGTGTTCACGTTCCTGTTCCCGATGATCTTCCTGATCGCGAACTTTGGGCAGGCGGCGGTCATGTATGCGGGCGGCACGCAGATCATCAACCAGACGTTGTCGATCGGCGAGTGGCAGCAATTCAGCCTGTATCTGGCCTTCGTCTTCTTCCCGATCGCGATGTTGGGTATGATCATCACGCAGATGTCGCAGGCGGCCGCCTCGGCCAGCCGCATCTTCGAAATCCTCGACGCGAAGAGCGACGTGGTCGATAAGCCGAATGCGATCACACTGCCTGAAATCAAGGGCCGGGTCGCGTTTAAGAATGTCACCTTCCGGTATCCGGGCGGCGGCGCGCCGGTGCTGAACAAAGTCTCGTTTGAGGCGCAGCCCGGCCAGACCATCGCCCTGCTCGGCGCAACCGGCAGCGGCAAGACGACGATCATCAACCTGCTGCCGCGCTTCTACGACCCCGTCGAAGGCCAGATCACGATCGACGGTCACGATCTGCGCGACGTCACGATCGATTCTTTACGCACGCAGATCGGCATCGTGCTGCAAGAGACCAATCTGTTCAGCGGCACCATTCGCGATAACATCGCCTTCGGGCGATCAGACGCCACCGATGAAGAAGTGATCGCAGCCGCGAAGGCGGCCGCCGCTCACGACTTCATTCTGGAATTTCCCGAAGGCTACGCGACGCCCGTCGGGGAACGCGGCTCGACGCTGAGCGGTGGGCAAAAGCAACGCATCGCCATCGCGCGCGCGCTGCTGCTCGATCCACACATTCTGGTGCTGGACGATTCAACCAGCAGCGTTGACCTCGTGACGGAAGCGAAGATTCAGCACGCGCTCGATCGGTTGATGAAGGGCCGCACGAGTTTCGTCATCGCGCAGCGCATCAGCACCGTCCTCAACGCCGATCAGATTCTGGTGTTGGACAAGGGTGCGATCGTCGCGCGCGGCACGCACGAGGACTTGATGGAAGACAGCGAGATTTACGCGCAGATTTATCAATCGCAGTTGGTGGCGGATGTGGCGGCTGAGGAGCCGGCGGCTGAACAGCCGATCGTCGATGAAGCGCCGTTGGCGGCGGTAGCGGCCGTGGAGGTGCAACGATGATGGGTGGTGGACATGGGCCAATGGCGATCCTGCGCCAGGAGACCCTGAAGCCCAAGAAAACGGGCGAGACGCTGCGGCGTTTAGGCGGCTATTTCAAGCCATACTGGCCGATGCTGCTGCTGGCCGTGGTGCTCGTCGTCATCTCGACGTGGACGCAGGTGACGGGGCCGGAGTTGTTGGGACAGGCGGTCGATTGCTATCTTACGCCCGCGTCCGCGCAAGCTGGCGGTGCGGCATCAACCGCGCCATCACAACCGGCGGCGAGTTCATGTTGGTTTGAATCGGCCGACAAAGCCACACTGACCAGCGACGCCAAACTCGCGGGGCTGGGCAACATCGTGCTGCGCCTGATCGGGCTGTATCTGCTCGGCGCAGTTACGACCGGCCTGACGTTCTTCTCGATGAGCTGGGCTGGACAGCACGTGCTCACATCGCTGCGCACCGGGGTGTTCAATCATCTGCATCGCCTGTCGCTGAGTTACTATGCGGAGAACGAAGCCGGTAACTTGATGAGCCGCATTACGAATGACTCCTCGACGATCGAGCAGGCGATCAGCTTTGCGCTGGTCAACGTCGTCAGCGGCTTGCTGCTGCTGGTGTGGATCGCCTACAACATGCTCAGCAAAAATGTGCCGTTCGCGCTGATCAGTCTGGCGATGGCGCCGTTGATGTGGATTGCCACGCGCTGGTTCTCCGATCAGGCGCGCAAGGCTTTTCGCAAGACCCGATCGGCTATCGGCGACGTCAACGCGGAGTTGCAGCAGAGCATCGCCGGTGTGCGCGAAGTGCAAGCCTTCAGCCGCGAGCAGGAAAACATCGAGAACTTCCGCGACGTGAATGCGGCCAATCGTGACGCCAACATCCGCGCGGTCGCCTTCACTTCGGCCCTCGCGCCGACGCTGGAAGCACTGGGCTATGCGGCGCTGGCTTTAGTCGCCGGGGTGGGCGGCTTCCTGGTCTTGCGCAATCAAGACCTGTTTGGCACGACGGTCTCGCTCGGGTTGGTGATCACCTTCATCGCGTACTCGCAGCGCTTCAATCAACCCATCCAGCAGATCGCGGTGTTGTGGACCAACATCCAGAGCGCCATCGCGGGCGGCGAGCGCATCTTCAGCCTGCTCGATGAAGTGCCTGCCGTGCAAGACAAACCGAATGCGCGGGCCATGCCTAAGATTCAGGGCACGGTCGAGTTTATCGACACGCATGCCGAATACGAAAAGGGTGTGCCTGTGCTGTGCGGCATCGACTTCAAGGCCGAGCCGGGGCAAATGATCGCGGTGGTCGGCCCGACGGGTGCGGGCAAGACGACCATCATCAACCTGCTGCCGCGCTTCTACGATGTGACGGGCGGCGCGGTGAAGATCGACGGTCTCGACGTGCGCGACGTGCAGACGGCGTCGCTGCGCCGGCAGATCGGCATCGTGCTGCAAGACAGC
>JACRBO010000644.1 GCA_016219235.1 Chloroflexota bacterium | reverse complement strand
GATCTCGCGCAACGCCTGTTTCTCTTTGCTGCCCAGCCGGATCACATATTTGTGTGGTTTCATCCTATTCTACTCCCGGAGGTGTTGAGCTTATGCCCAAGAAGTATTATAGTCGGTTTTCTTATGAAACACGGTACTAGTGACAGGCGGGGCCGGATTTATCGGCTCCAATATTGTGAAGCACTTGCTGGATGAAGGACACGCGGTGGTGGTCCTCGACAATCTTTCGTCGGGGTATCGCTCCAACCTGACGCCGTATCCGCAGGTGGACCTCATCGAAGGCGACGTGCGTGATGCGGCGACCGTGGAACGCGCCATGCGCGGCGTGGAGGTGGTCTTTCACCTGGCGGCGTCGGTGGGCAATAAGCGCTCGATCGATTATCCACTGGACGATGCGGCCATTAACGTGCTGGGCACGCTCAACGTTTTGGAGGCAGCTCGGCATGCGGACACGCGCAAGGTAGTCTTCTCATCGTCGGCAGGCATCTTTGGTGAGTTGAAGACGCTGCCCATTCGTGAAGATCATCCCGTAGAGCCGGATTCGCCGTACGGCGCCAGCAAGCTCGGCGCGGAGAAGGCCTGCCTGGCGTACAGCAAGTTGTATGCGCTGGAAGCGGTGTGTCTGCGTTACTTCAATGTGTATGGTGTGAATCAGCGCTATGATGCATATGGCAACGTCATCCCGATTTTTGCCCAGCGCTTGTTGAACAACGAACCGATTACCATTTTCGGCGACGGCGAGCAGACGCGGGACTTTGTCAACGTAAATGATGTAGTGCAGGCCAACTACCGGGCGGCGATGACGCGCGGCGTCTCGGGGGCGTTCAACATCGCCAGCGCGACGCGGGTGACCATCAACGAATTGACGCGCTTGATGATGGCGGCCAGCGGCCTAACCATGCCGATTGAGTACGGCCCGCCGCGACCGGGTGACGTGCGGCACAGCCTGGCGGACATCGGCGCGGCCAGCGCGGCCTTTGGTTTCCAGCCGACGGTGGGCCTGGCAGCGGGGCTGTATGAATATATGGCGTGGGCTAAGGGGGCATTATGCGGATAGTGATACTGGGTGGCGCGGGTATGCTGGGCCACAAACTGTTTCAAATCTTGCGCGACCGGTTTCCAGGCACGCTCTGCACAACGCGTGAAGATGTGCGGCAAGCCCCGTTTAACCGGGTGCAACTTTTGCAGGGCGATGACGTCATTCGCGGCGTGGATGTGATGGACCTGCCTGGTTTGCAACGGCGGCTGGCCGAGCTGCGGCCGGACTACGTGATCAACGGCGTCGGGATCATCAAGCAGCGCGACGAGGCCCGCAGTGCCATTCCAAGCATTACCATTAACTCACTTCTGCCGCACCAACTGGCAGCGATGGCGCGCGGGTGGGGCGGGCGGGTGATCCACTTTAGCACCGATTGTGTCTTCAGCGGGAACCGGGGCGGTTATACTGAAGCCGACGACTCCGACGCGGACGACCTCTACGGCAGGTCCAAGTTCCTGGGTGAAGTGGCGACGGACAACGCCTTGACGCTTCGCACTTCCATCATCGGGCGTGAACTTGTGGAGCACAAATCCCTGCTCGATTGGTTCCTGGCCCAGCAGCACCAAACAATCAAAGGCTTCAAGCGCGTGATCTATTCCGGCGTTACGACGAATCAACTGGCGCAGGTGGTGGCGGACATTATTCAGCGTCATCCCACATTGGCCGGGCTGTATCAAGTAGTGGCGACGCCGATTTCCAAATATGATCTGCTCTGTCTGCTGCGAGACGCGTACCGACTGGCTGTGGACATCATGCCGGACGAAACGGTCGTCTCTGATCGTAGCATGCGGGGCGATAAATTACGTGCAGCCATCGGTTACGAGTCGCCGGCCTGGCCGGTGCTGGTTCAGAATTTGGCCGTTGATCGCACACCTTATCAAGACTGGATAATGACATGACTCAACCTCTTGCATCACTCCAGCCGCTCAGCGGCAAACGCATTCTCATCACCGGTGGAACCGGCTCGCTGGGCAAGGTTCTGACCCGGCGGTTGTTATCTGGTGAGATGGGCCAGCCGGCCAAGATCATCATCTTCTCGCGCGACGAGGCCAAGCAGCATTTCATGCGCGTGGAATACCAGCAGCGCGTGGCGGCCACGGACGAGATCATCTATCGCAATTTTCAGCAGTTGCTCGAGTTTCGTATTGGCGACGTGCGGGACTTCCACAGCGTAGCGAATGTCATGCCTGAGGTTGACGTGGTGGTCAACGCCGCGGCGATGAAACAGGTGCCCACCTGCGAATACTTTCCGTATGAAGCGGTGCGCACCAACATCGAAGGCGCGGAAAACATCGTGCGCGTGATCCAGGAGCAGCGTTTGCCAATCGAGACGGTGGTCGGCGTATCTACCGACAAAGCCTGTAAACCCGTCAATGTTATGGGCATGACTAAGGCCATTCAAGAGCGCGTATTTATTCAAGGCAATATGCGCTGTCACGGCACGCGGTTCGTGTGTGTGCGCTACGGCAACGTGCTGGCCTCGCGCGGCTCCGTGATCCCGCTGTTTCACGAGCAGATCCGCACCGGCGGGCCGGTGACGATTACGACCGCCGACATGACGCGCTTCCTGTTGTCACTGGACGATGCGGTCGATACCGTGTTTGCCGTGATTGCCAACGGCCGGCCGGGTGAGACATTTGTGCCGCGCGCGCCGGCTGCGCGCATGGTGGATGTGGCGACCGCGTTAATTGGCGACCGTCCCATCCGGCAGGTGATTACGGGCATTCGCCCTGGCGAGAAGATTCACGAGATCATGGTGAGTGATGAAGAGGCGCACCGGACCGTGGAACGCGGCAAATGGTATGGCATTCTGCCCATGCTGCCAGAAGTCGCGGGTGAGCAGACGGGCAGCGGCTGCCTGACCAAAGAGTATAGTTCTAACGACACGGTGATGACGCTGGCTGAGACGCGGGTGCTGCTCAAGCAGCGCCGCTTGATGGTGGAAGACGCCTGGGCGGAAGAAGGAGAACTCCTGCGATGAAAGTGGCGACCTTGTTTGGCACGCGCCCGGAGATCATCCGGCTCAGTGAGGTTATCAAGCAGCTCGATCGGTTTTGCGAGCAAACGCTGATTCATACCGGCCAGAACTATGATCCGAACCTCAGCGATGTCTTCTTTGAAGAACTGCAACTGCGCCAACCGGATATACATCTGGGTGTCCAGGCGGCCAGTTTTGCCGAGCAGGTGGGGCAGATTCTGGCGCGCACTGGTGAAGCCTTGACGCGGCTGCAACCTGATCGCGTGTTGATCCTTGGCGATACGAACAGCGCGCTGGCCGCCATTATCGCTGCGCGGCTGCGCATCCCGGTCTATCACATGGAAGCGGGCAATCGCTGCTACGACGATCGGGTGCCCGAGGAGATCAACCGCCGCATCATCGATCATAGCAGCGATATACTGATGCCGTACACGCACCGCAGCAAAGAGAATCTGCTGCGGGAGGGCATTGAGCGGCAGCGTATTTTCGTGATCGGCAATCCAATCTATGAAGTGCTCAACGCCCACCGTGAACGCATTGAAGCGAGCGAGGTGTTGACGCGCCTGAATTTGACGGCGAGGAAATTCTTTTTGGTAACGCTGCACCGGGCTGAGAACGTCGATCAGCCCGACCGGCTGACGGCGCTCCTCGGCGGTCTGGCGCGCGTGGCCGAGCGCTATCAATATCCGCTGGTGTTCAGTGTCCATCCGCGCACAGCCGACAAACTGGCGCGCTTCGGGTTGGATCCGCAGTCCGATCGGGTGCGATTGTTGAAGCCGTTGGGTTTCTTTGACTTCGTGAAGTTGGAACGCACGGCGTTTGGGGTGCTCAGCGATAGCGGCACGGTGCAAGAAGAGTGTTGCCTGTTTAACGTGCCCAATGTGACGGTGCGCGATGTAACCGAACGGGCCGAGACGGTGGAAGTGGGCAGCAATATCCTCAGCGGCGCCGATCCCGATATGATGGTAAACACGATGGAGATCGCGCTAGAGTCTAGTCACGCTTGGACGCCGCCAGTTGAGTACACTGAGCCTGAAGTTGCGCGGGCAGTGGTAAAGATCGTGCTGGGTTACTCACATCGTCTGCTGAAGATGTGAGGGCTGCGGCGCGGGGAACAATCTGCACCGTTGAGGGGTGGCCCTCGATAGACCTACGCAATCAACACCGTGACGCCCAGCCCGTTGACCGCCGTCGTCACGGGCACGCCCGAAGCGGGATTCGCGCCGGTGACGCTGCTGGTGGTACGGGCCGCGGGCCGTCCGCCGATGAGCACCGTGGCGCTGCCCATGACGATCGCGCCCACGCAGGCCGCCCCGCTGACCAGATCGCCCACGACCGAGGCCGGCAGCCCGCCGATGAGCACGTTGGCTACGCCGGGACCCGTTATCGCGTCGCCCGTCAGCGTCATATCGCCCACACGCGCGGCTGGAAATGACATCGTCCCTCCCCGTGACCCTTAGCCCTCAACCCGATCGATCATCTCGCGCGGCGAGGCGTCCGCGAACAGCAGCGTCAGCAGGCCGGGCAGGTATTGATCCAGCGTCGATACGTTGGCGTTGATCAAGTTCTTCAACACGACCGGGCCAAGCGTCAAACCCTCCACGTCGAGGCTGGTCTTGTAGCGGATTTCGCCGTCTTCAAAGTCCAATTCGAAGTTGCCGATGATCAAGCCATAGTTGGCGCGCGTGAGGTACTCGGCCAGGGCGGCGCGTCTCTCAACGGGCGTGCTGACCGGGCAGACCGAGTAGAAGATAACTTGTTGCTGCTCCTCGCGCGCTTGCGCGTAGCACGTCCAGCTGGCGTGCTGGCCGGTGTAGTTCAAGCTCAGCACCGGCCGGTCTTCCAGTTGGAGATAGGGCCAGTTTTCGGCCTTGAAGTAGTCTGCCAGTGCATCCAACAGCGGGGTGTTGCTCATCGTTGCCCGTCCTTGGTCGGCGTTCAAGCGGCCCGGTTGAAGTCGCTTACACTATACCGTAAGCGTGGATGGGCTGTCAATGGGGTTGGCTGAGGGGCAATCGGTAATCAGTCAATCGGTAATCAGTCGATCGGTAATCAGTCGATTGGTAATCGGCTGGCGGGTAACTGGTTCGCCGATAACTGATTGACCGGTTGACCAATAACCAATCGACCAGTAACCAGTTGACCAGTTACCAATTACCACTTCCCGCCATCCCAAACAAAAAATTCAGCATGATGCCGTTGGTCAGGCGTTCCACCGGTGCGTTGTCGTCGGTGAAGACGACGGCCTCGTTGTTAAGCGGCCGCACATGCTGCAAGGCCAGTTGCGCCGTCGTGGTCAACATCGGATGTGCCATCAGCGGTAGATTAACGCGCAGGTTTTCGATCGAGGTGGGCTGCAGCGTCGCGTACACGATCGAGTTGAGCGAGCCGGCCACATCGATCACGTGCACGGAGGGAAACACCGTGGCCGCCGTGCGCGCCATCGCATCCACCATCGAGTAGTCGGTGCGGGTGCGGCCCACGTTGGCGACGATCACGCCGTCTGGCGCGAGGCGTGCGCGCAGTTCCAGCAGGTATTCGCGCGTGGTTAAGTGCCACGGAATGTACGGCACGCGGAACGCATCCAGCCCGATGATGCTGTAATTGTCGGCCAGCCGGTTGACGGCTGCGCGCCCGTCGCCGACGATGGCGTTGAGGTTGGGCATCGTCATGCCGAAATACTTGCGCCCCACTTCAACGATCTTCGGATCGATCTCGATACCGTCGATGGGGATCGGCCCGAAGAGTTCGGTGAAGGAGCGCGCCAGCGTGCCGCCCGCCAGCCCGATCAGGCCCACGCGCTGAACGGGCGTCGGCGTCGCGTTGAAGTATGGCGCAAGCGCGAAGTAGTCCCACGTGCCATCGGTCTGGATCGTGTCGGGGTTGTACACAGAGTGCTGCCCTTGCCCGTCGTTGAGCAGCAAATAGCGCGTGTGATCGCGCTCGACCACTTGAATGAAATTGTAGGATGATTCGCCCTGATAGAGCGTGCCTTGCAAATCACTGAACGAGATCGGCAGCAGCGCGTGTAAAGCGATCAAAATGATCGGCAGCACGATCAACGGCCAGCCTTTGCGCCGTAGCCCGATCAAACCAATCACGATCAAGATCAAGGCCAGTACCACAAAGGTGCCGCGCGTGCCGACGAGGTTGAGCAGCACCAGCTCGGGCGTGAACGAGCCGATGAAACTGCCCAACGTCGAGACGGCATACAGGCGGCCCGCCGTGCGCCCCGCCTGTTCCACGCTGCCCAGCGAGAGCCGTAGCGCGAAGGGCGACACGCAGCCTAGCAGTGTGACCGGAATCGAAAACAGAATCAGCGTGACGAGGAAGGCGAAGGCGAGCAGCGCCGCGTCGAAGTTCGCCAGGTTCTGCAAGTTATCGCGGGTCAGGCGCAAGAGCGGCTGCGCGATGAAGGGGATGAGGCCCACAATGAAAGCCGCCCACACGATGATGCGATACAGCGTCTCCGCGCGCGGCGATCGATCGGCCCAGCGGCCGCCCAGAAAGTAGCCCGCCGACAGGTACAATAGAATCAGCCCGATGACGACGGCGGAGATGAGGTTGGACGCGCCGAAGACGGGCGCGAACAACCGGAACGCGGACAGTTCCACGGCCAGGGTGACGAGGCCGCTGAAGAAGACGGTGGTGAGGAGGCGGTTGTTGGTCATTTGGTCAATTGGTAACTGGTCAATTGGTAACTGGTCAATTGGTGATTGGTGATTGGTCAACCGGTAACTGATCAACCGATCACCGATTACCGATCAACCGATTACCTATCAACCCATTGCCGTTCGCACTGCGCGGTATTATAATCGAAATCGTTGAGGCCGACCGCCGTGTCGGCTTTTGTTTCGCGAGTGAGGTGACATGATCGATTCTCAGAATCCAACTCCGCGGTCCGGGACCGGCGATCGCAAGGCGCTGCACCGCAACGAGTTGCGCCGCAACGTCGCGGCGATGCTCGTCGATAGCGGCGCCTTTGGCGGCGCGCTGGGCTTTATGGGCTACAGCACGGTGCTGCCCAGCCTGGTCATTTTGTTGACGAATTCCGAGCCGCTGGTCGGCCTGATCAACGCGCTGTTTATGGGCATGTGGCTGCTGCCGCAGCTGCCCGCCGGGCGCTGGATGGCCGGTCGGCCGCGCAAAAAGCCGGTACTGCTGGCCTCAGCCGTCATCGGGCGTTCGCCCGTGCTGCTCCTGGCGCTGGCCCTGGCGCTGAATCTCGATCGCACGCTGTTGTTTGTCCTGCTGGCTGTGACCATCGTGGTGTTCCGCGGCTTCGATGCGGTCTCGGCGGTGGCGTGGTTCGACATCATCAGCAAGATGCTGCCGCCCGCCATTCGCGGCCGGGTGCTGGGCTGGGCGCAGGCGCTGGCCTTTATGCTGCAATTCGGGGTCTCGTTTCTGGTGGTCTGGGCGCTGAGCACGAACGGGCCGGTGTTT
>JACRBO010000652.1 GCA_016219235.1 Chloroflexota bacterium | reverse complement strand
GTCGATTGGTAATTGGTAACTGGTCGATTGGTAATTGGTAACTGGTCGATTGGTAATTGGTAACTGGTCGATTGGTAACTGGTAATTGGTAACTGGTAATCGGCCACCGGGTTGACTGGTTGACTGGTTGACCGGTTGACCGATTGACCGATTGACCGATTACCGATTGACCGATTGACTAATTGACTAATTGACTAATCGACCGATCGACCAATTGACTGCTCGACTACCCGCCAAACGCTTTGATCAACGCCTGACCGGCCGGGGCCGTCAAGCCTTGCAGCAGGCTCGGCCACACGCCGATGACGATCACGGCCACGGCCAGCGCCGCAATCGGGAGCAGCATGCCCATCGGCACCGGCTGGCCGCGCACCACCACATCCGACGGCTCTTTGCGATACACCGCGTTCACGATCGGCGCGTAGTAGGCCAGCGACAGTACACTGTTTAAGGCGGCGAAGATCACAAGGAGATCGATCACCGTGTTCTGCGTCTGGAAGCCCGCCACAAAAATCTGCCACTTGGACATGAACCCGGCCAGCGGCGGCAGCCCGCCCAATCCCAGCACGGCCAGGCTCAAGGCCAGCGCCACGATCGGGTAGCGCTTCGACGCGCCGTTAAGGTCACTCACCGTCAGTAGTGAGGCGTGATCGCCCTTAGCGATGTACAGCGCATACAACAACGCGCCCGCCGCGAGGAAGGCCAGGCCTTTCATCAGGCCGTGATTCAACAGGTGGAAGAAACTGCCTTCTGCGCCCGCGCTTTGCCCCGCGTAAATCGCCAGGCCCAGGCCCAATAGCATGTAACCCACGTGGCTCAAACTTGAGAAGGCCAGTAAACGCTTGACCTGCGTTTGCCGCAGCGCCAGCAAATTGCCCATCAGCATGTTGAGCGCGCCGAAGCCCATCAGCAGCTCGCCCCACGATAAATTGAAGCCCACCAGCGCCGACAGCGCCCGCAGCAGCGCCACCAATCCCGCCTCGATGACCACGCCGGACAGCATCGCGCTGATGCCGCTGGGCGCCTGCGAGTGCGCATCGGGCAGCCACGTGTGCATGGGGGCCATCGCCACTTTCACGCCAAAGCCGATGATGAACAGCGCGCCCGCCACCAGCAGCAGCGGCGAATCTTGCGCGCTTAAACTAATCTGAGCGAGGTCCAGTGTGCCGCGCACCGCCAGCACCAGCGCGATGCCCAACAGCACCAGCACCGAGCCGACCGCGCTCTGCACCAGATACTTCACGCCGGCTTCCAGCGAGCCGGGTTGATTGCGATAGAAGGCGACCAGCAAATACGACGACACGGCCATCGCTTCGAACCACACCCACAGATTGAACAGGTCGTGCGCGCAGCCCAACCCGATCATGATGCCGACGATGGCGATCAACATCGCGTAATATTTTTCTTCGTTCGTTTCGCCCGCCATATACGGCCCGGAGTAAATCACGACGACGGTACCCAGGCCCAGCGCCACAGCCGCCAGCAGTGCGCTCAAGCCGTCGAAGCGCAGCATCACCGTGCCGATCGAATGCGTGATCACGCCCGCCTGCAGATCGTTCAGCGCCAGCACGAACGGAATCCACGCCAGCCCGATTACGGCCAGCGCCACCCAGCGGCCCGCATTTCCCAGACGGCCCGCAAAGTACACGATCGGCGAGCCGGCCAGCAGCAGCACCATCAGCCACGCAAACGTCGGCATTTCATAGATCATTGTCAAGTGTGCATTGATCATTGCCATCACCGTCCTGCCACTAACACAATCAGCACCACAATCAGACCGCCGATGATGCCGGCCACGTTCCAGTTCAACAGACCGGTCTGCGTCAGGCGCGGCGCCTCCGCCGATTGAACCGTGGCCCGCACCACGCCGCGATTGATCGCCTCGAAGCCAAAACTATCGCGCGCCATTTGCGCCAGCCCCTGCGCCCGATTGACGATCCGCTTCCAGTAATCCCGCGTCCACCACACGATCAGGCCGACAGCCACCGCATTCAGCGCGATCAGCGTCGGCAGCGAGATCACTTCCTGCAGAATCTCGCCGGTCG
>JACRBO010000079.1 GCA_016219235.1 Chloroflexota bacterium | reverse complement strand
CGGATGTAAAACGCCCTCCAGAAAATCGGCGATCTGGCGCGTCATGCGCTCTTGCACTTGCAGCCGCCGCGCAAACATATCGACCACGCGCGGAATCTTGCTGAGGCCCAGCACTTTGTTGCGCGGAATGTAGGCCACGTGCGCGTGCCCGTAAAACGGCAGCAGGTGATGTTCGCACAGGCTGTAATACTCGATCGATTTGACGACCACCATCTCGTCGTAATCGACTTCGAACAACGCGCCGTTGATCAACGCGGCCGGATCGGTGTGGTAGCCGCTGAGCAATTCCGCGTACATGCGGGCGACGCGCGCGGGCGTGTTGCGCAGGCCGTCGCGCTGCGGGTCTTCGCCCACGCTGGTCAACAGTGACCTGATCGCCGCCTCGATCTGATCGTGCGCCAGGGCGTTGATCGGATCGATCGGGGGCGGCACATCCTCAAACAACTCGTCTTCGTTGTGCATGACTTACCTTCATTTACCACACGAATCATAATCTCACGCACAGCCGCTAAACTGCAAAGAAAAACTGGGTCTTCCGACTTCAACGGGAATTGCTCTCGCTGGGTGGTCACACGCTCCGCGAAGGCTCTTGAAATTCTTTGCGGCTTTGCCGCTTGGCGTGAGGGTTAGGTCTTTCTGTATGAGTTTCTTTATTCAAACACCGCCTGACACTTGGCGCATTCGCGGGCGGCAACGCTGACGGTGCTGCCACAGACCGGACACGCGAAAGTGAATTGTGCGCCGCACACTGCGCATTGAACGGCATCGTCGCTGACGGCCGAGCCACAGTCCGGGCAGACGGCCTGATCGCAGTTGGGGCAGCGATCGGCGCCGTCAGGCAGTTCGGTATGACAGCGCGGGCATTCGCCCGATAGATCGAGGCCGCACTGCGGGCACTGCCGCGCGCTTGCGTCAACCACCGTCTGGCAGCGTGGACACGTCAAGGCAAAGACGGGCAGTGGTGCGCCGCAGCGCGTGCAAACGGTTTCGGTATCCAGGGCAATGGCGCGGCAGCTGGCGCAGATTATCAATTCGCAGTTGGGGCACGGACTGCGACTGGGATCGAAGAACGTGCCGCAGTTGGGGCAATCGAGGTGCGTGAATGTGGGCAGCTTGAATTGATCGAGCCGCGGCCGCGCAGTCTGCGCTTTTTCAGCAGGCAGGGCGTTGTGACAACCGGGGCACTCGATCGGCGCGAGATAGATTGGTTGCTGACAGTGCGGACATTCGCGCGCGAATAAACGATCGCAACTGGGGCAAATGGGCGTGGTCGCCAACAACGCTTGGGCGCAATCAGGGCAATCGAAGTACAGGGTCAAATCGCACTGCGGGCAATTCTCGTCTTCTTCCGATGTTTTAGCGAAACAGCGCGGGCAAAAGGTTAAGCCGCAAGCCGTGCACACGCCGTCTTCGCGCGCGGCCGGCGCGCCGCAATGCGGGCAGTGATCGCCGCTATCCGTGGGCGGCGTGGCGTCGAAGACTTCACCGCACTGCGGACACTTCGTCGCGCCGTCGGGCACTTCGGCGTTGCAGGCCGGACAGTTCAAAACGAAAATGGCGCCACAGTTCGAGCAGGTTAAATCATCGGGTTGCAGCGCCGCGCCGCAGGTAGGACAGCGTTCGCCGCCGCAATGCGGGCAAACATCGGCGTCTTCAGGCATAGGCTGTTGGCAATGCGGACAATCTTCGGTGTCGTCGGCGTCGCCCTCAAACGAGAGGCCGCACGCCGGGCAGTGGGTATCGATCGGGAGCACGGCCTGGCCGCAGTCGGGGCAGGTCAATGTCCAGCCCGCGCCGCAATTCAGGCACGAGGTGGCGCGGGGGGGAATCGCCGCGTGACATTCCGGGCAGAGTTCCTGGTTGCAGGCGTCACAAATTTCGGCGTCGTCGGGTAGTTTGGCATCACAGGTGGGGCAGTGCATGGGCGGCCTCGTGAATGGCAGATGATTGACGACCAAACACCGCGAGTATAACATGAAACCAGGCCGTTGGTTGACATCCGCCCGCAGGCTGATATACTCACGCGAATTAACCAGTCGGCGCCGCGACTTTGGTCGCGCCGCAACTCTGGCGGCATACCGGTGTTACATGTAGTGATCCGGGATGTTTGCACAGGGCCGGCCGCGCCAACTGAGGATGTGGAGCCGCACGGTGAGTGGAACGGACAGCGATCTCGAATTGATCGCGCGGGTCAAGACGGATCCGACCGCGTTTGGCGCGTTGTACGAGCGCTACGTGGTCAAGATTTACAACTACGTGTATTACCGCCTGGGCAATCACCACGACGCGGAGGACGTGACGAGCCGTGTGTTCTATCGGGCGCTGATGCACGTGGAGGATTACGTCGATCGCGGCGTACCGTTTTCAGCCTGGTTGTATCGCATCGCCCACAATCTGGTCGCCAACTGGCATCGCGATCACGGGCGGCGGCAGGACGTGGATTTTGACGACGCGCAGCTGGCCGATCTGCCCATTATCGGCGTGCGGCCTGAACAACCGGAATCGCTGGCGGAAGAGAACGAGCGGCGGCGCTGGCTGTTGACGGCCATCCGGCGGCTGCCGGAAGACCGTCAGGAACTGTTGATTTTGAAGTTTGTGGAGCAGTTGTCGAATGCCGAAGTGGGCAACATCATGGATCGTACAGAAGGTGCGATCAAGTCGTTGTATCACCGGACGCTGTTGGCGCTGCGGGATGAATTGATTCAGATGAATGTCGGTTTCACCGATGAAACCGATCGGAGCCAGGCATGAGCGCGGATGGGGTTTCTCGCCAACCAGTCAGTGACGCGCCGGGTACGGCGGGGCTGAGCACAGCGGCGCTGGAAGCATGGCTGGCCGAGGTGTTTGAAGTGCCCGCCGATTTGCCGAAGCTGTCTGACAGGGCGCCGGCCATGCGCACGCTGGTCGGCGAGGTGCGCGAAACGCTGGTGCCGATCGAGCCGTCGCCCGACTTCGTGCAGAATCTGGGCCGGTCGCTGGCCCAGGCCGCCAGTCAACGTCATCAACCGCTGCGGCGGCGTTATCGACGCGCGGTGTGGTTTGGATTGGCCGCGGCCGGCTCGGTGGCGTCGGTGGTGGGTGTGGCGGCCTACGTGCTGCATCAGCGCGAGCGCGCCTGACGTAGCGATTTTGGAACCGTCACGGGAGCACTGCACCGCATGTGTTGCGAGCGCTTTTCGCGAAGCAATCTCAGGCTCAATCAAACGGAGATTGCTTCGTCGCAAACAGCGCTCCTCGCAATGACGAATCTAACACAGATCATTTTTCTGAAGTGAGGGAGACATCATGCTCTACGGACGAATTACGGGTTGGGGCAAATGTGTGCCGGAGAAAGTGCTGACCAATGCCGACCTGGAAAAAATGGTCGATACCTCGGATGAGTGGATCGTATCGCGGTCAGGCATTCGCGAGCGCCACATTGCGGGTGAAGGCGATACGACCTCGTCGCTGTCGGTGAAGGCCGCGCGCGGGGCGATGGAGCAGGCGGGTGTCATCGCCGCCGATCTCGATCTGATCCTGGTGGCGACTTCGTCGCCCGACTATTTGCTGCCGCCCGTCTCGTCGATGATTCAACATCAACTGGGCGCGCACTGCGGCGCGTTTACGCTGGCGGCGGGCTGCACCGGCTTCATGTACGGCCTGGTGACGGCGCAGCAATACATCGCAAGCGGCGCGTATAAAACCGTGCTGGTCATCGGCGCAGAGATTATTTCCACGTTTGTAGATTGGACCGATCGCAACACATGTGTGCTCTTCGGCGATGGCGCGGGCGCGGTGGTGATCCAGGCCAGCACCGAAAAGACCGGCGTGCTGGCGTTTGAACTCGGCTCCGATGGCGCAGGTGCTGATCATTTGAAGATGAACTTAGGGATGGCGAATCCGCCCACCCACGCCGTGATCGACAATCGCGATCACTACATCCGTATGAATGGCCGTGAAGTGTTCAAGTTTGCCACGCGCACGCTGGCGCGTTCGGTGGCGGAAGTGATCGGGCGCAGCGGGTTGTCCACGGACGACATCGATCTGCTCATTCCGCACCAGGCCAACGAACGCATCATCGAAGTGGCCGCGAAGCAATTGGGCCTGCCCATGGAGAAGGTCTTCGTCAACATCGCGAAGTATGGCAACACCTCGGCGGCTTCGATTCCGATTGCGTTGTGTGAGGCCTTTGAAGAAGGCCGCTGCAAGCTGGGCGATACGATCGTGATGGTGGGCTTCGGCGCGGGGCTGACGTGGGCCTCCGCCGTGGTGCAGTTGGGCGTGAAAGAAGAGTCGGACGTAGCGGTGCGCTGGCTGCCGACGACGCAGGTCAAGCGCGCACAGAATCGTGTGAAGGTGGCGGCGCGAACGCTGGGCTTGAAGGCAGGCGCGATGTTGCTGCCGCTGTATGCGCGGGTGAAGAAGCGCAAGTAGGGTGAGTGGTAATCGGTAGAGTAGTAAATCAGTAGATTGGTAGATGAGTGGGAGCGGAGATCGATCTTCGCTCTCACTTTTTGCTAATACCGCAGCTCACGCACGTCAGGGTCGGCCAGCAGCGCGGTGGTCAAGCGATCGTGATTGTCGAGCGTGCCGCGTGTGTCCCATTCGACATGCAAGCCGCCATCGCGCTTGTAACGCCGGTGGCGCAGCACACGGACCCCGTAGTGCTTCATCTGCTCGTCCAACTGCTCGAATTTGCCGTCGCGATCGACGTGCACCACGTCATAGGTGCGTGGTTCGATTGCGGCTTGATCGATCAAATTGTCGAGCCAGGTGAACAGCCACAGAACGACGATCACGGTGGCGGCAAAGACACCAGCCAATACATATTCGCCGTAGCCGACGGCCAACCCCAGCGCCGCTGATACCCAGATGGTCGAAGCGGTCGTCAAGCCCCGCACGCGGCCTTCCTCGCGCATGATCACACCCGCGCCCAGAAAGCCCACCCCGCTAATGATGTTGGCGGCGATGCGACTGTCGCCGAAGCGCAGCGAGATGATCGTGATCAATGTCGCGCCGACGCAGATCAAAATGATCGTGCGCAGACCGGCGGCCTTGTTGTGAACTTCGCGCTCGAGGCCGATGGCGCAGCCAATAACCATCGCCACGGCAAGTTTGATCAAATCGTCGGGTGTGACGAACATCGTTACATCACTTTCAGCCGCAGCGCGGACCAATCCTCATCGATCGAAATCATGGCGACGCCTTGCAGGCCCAGCGTGGCGGCATAGGCGTTGATGGTGTCGCGATGGATGTCGGTCTTGATCTTCGACGTGCCCTTGGTATACGTGACCCACAGCAGGCCGCCCGGCGCGAGCCACGGCTTCAGCGCGGGCAGCTGCGCTTCCAACTCGGCGCGATTGGCGACGAAGACCTGGATCAGATCGACGGGCGCAGTCGGCGTCTTGACGCGCTTCACCCCGTCGGGCAGGGGAACCAATCGGGTGGCGTATCCACGCGGGGCGTTGACCACATAGATCGAGCGCCCGGCTTTGATCAGCAGTTTTTCGGCGATGGATTTATCGGACATGGTCTGTGCCTTTCGAGGAGTATGCGAATTATACCGCACAGCGCAGGCGATTGTTCTATGGTAAAATCCTTCACTGACACGCAATTCACTCGGTGGAACGTACAGCACGGGGGCGGGTATGGCTTTCATCTTCACGGAATCACATGATTCGGCTGATCGGTTTCAGATGGATCTCGATCGCATCCGGCGCGACTCGCTGGAGCCGGGACGGTGGGTGGTCTGGCCGCACTCCAACTTGTGGCGGCCGCCGACCGATGTGTACGAAACCGACGACGCCGTGGTGGTGCGGGTCGAGATCGCCGGCATGCGTGAAGCCGATTTTACGGTGACGCTGCACGATCAGTTATTGACGATTACGGGTGCGCGCAGCGATCCCAGTTCCAAAGTGGCGTATCACCAATTGGAAGTGCGCTACGGTGAATTCAAATCGGAAGTCTACTTGCACTGGCCGGTTGAGCAGCCCGGCATTACGGCGACGTATCAGGACGGTTTTCTAATCGTGGTGCTGCCCAAAGCGAAACCGCGCCGGGTGCCGGTGACCGAAACCGGCGAGGCTTAACTCGAACACGTATCGCAAGTGTGTGGTTGATCAGTCAAACAGGACGCACTCCATTTATCCCTCATGAACGATTTGGACTATACCGCATTAACCAATCAGATATTCCGCGCCGAAAACCTGGAAGTGGTCATGTCGGCGGCCAGCGAGCCGGAAGGCGGCGCAGTAGACCTGATGCCAACTTCACCGCTGCCGGACGAACTGCCGATTCTGCCGCTGCGCGGCGTGGTGGTTTATCCCTTGACGGCCGTGCCGTTGACGGTGGGTCAGACCCGCTCCGTGCAGTTGATCGACGATGCGGTCTTGAATAAGAAGGTCATCGGCCTCGTCGCCAGCAAAGATCCGTCGGTGGAAGAACCCACGCCGGATCAATGTTACACGATCGGCACGGCGGCGGCCGTACAGCGTTTGCTGCGCCTGCCCGACGGCACGATTCGATTGCTGGTGCTGGGTTTGGAGCGCATTCGCATCACGGAGTATACAGCGACGCAGCCTTATCTGAAGGCTAAGGTCGAGCCGCTGGTGGAGCATACGGAGACCACGGTTGAAGTGGAGGCGCTGCGCCGCAACATCGGCGCGATGTTCAGCCGATTGGTCGAGCTCGTCCCCGGCATCCCCGATGAGATCGCCGCCGTGGCGATCAACATCGAAGACCCGCGCCAACTCGCTTACGCCATCGCCACGTACATGCGCATCGATCTGGCCGACGCGCAAGAAATCCTGGAACTGGATGACGCCACCGGCAAACTGCGCAAGGTGGTGGCGCTGCTGGGCAAAGAGTTGGAAGTGCTGGAATTGGGCCGCAAGATTCAGACGGAAGCCCACTCTGAGATGGAGAAGGTGCAGCGCGAGTACTTCCTGCGCGAACAGCTCAAGGCCATTCAAAAAGAACTGGGCGAGCAGGACGAGCAGCAGATCGAAGTCGAAGAACTGCGCGGCAAGATCGAAGAAGCCGGCATGCCCGAAGAGGCGCATAAAGAGGCCAAACGTGAACTCGATCGGTTGGCGAAGCTCCCAACGGCCGCCGCCGAATACGGCGTGATCCGCACCTATCTCGATTG
>JACRBO010000641.1 GCA_016219235.1 Chloroflexota bacterium | reverse complement strand
TGGGCGCTCAACTCTATCCTCTACGCGGCCTCCGGCCTGGCTCTATCTCTGGCCAGCTGCATTCCCGCAGGCTACAGTCTGGCCATTGCGCGCTTTCCAGGCCGTCGCCTGTTGCTCTGGTTGACGTTGATTACCATGTTGCTGCCGCCCTCGGCGCTGGTACTGCCGATGTTTATGGAGTTGAACCTGGTGCGGTTGGTCAACACCCCCTGGGCTGTCATTTTGCCGGCGGCCTTTTTCCCCTTCGGCACCTACTTGACCTATATCTATTACGCCTCCAGTCTGCCGCGAGATCTACTCGACGCAGCACGGGTCGATGGTTGTTCCGAAATCAAATTGTTCAGGCACATCGCCTTGCCGCTCGCCACTCCATTGCTGGGCCTGTTGGCGTTCATCAACTTCAATACGAATTGGAACAACTTTTTCGGCCCCTATGTCTTCTTGAATGACGATCGGTTGTTCAACCTGCCGGTCGGGCTGCAGCAATTTGTCGCGGCCACCTCCGCCCTCCGCCCCGGCTTCAACCCCAGTCCCGGCGTCATGGTCGGCTATCAACAAGCCGAAGTCGCCGTGTTCGGGCTGTTGTTGATCGTGCCGGTGGCGATTGTCTTTCTGATCGCCCAACGCTATGTCGTTGGCGGGGCCTTTACCGGTTCTATCAAAGGGTGATTGGACACTTCTCCTCATGACAAAAATTACCTTCATCGGTGCAGGCAGTCTGGTCTTTACGCGCAATTTGTGTAATGACATTTTGCTCACCCCCGCGCTTCAAGACTCAACCATCATGTTGATGGACATTGACCCCGTGCGTTTGGAACGCAGCCGCCAGGTCGTCGAAACGATGATTCAACAACGCGGCCTCCCCGCGCGGGTGGTTGCCACGCTCGATCGGCGTGAGGCGGTCCGAGAGGCGCAGTACGTCATCACGACCTTTCAACAGGGTGGTCTGGAAGCGTACGCGCTCGACATCGAGATTCCGCGCAAATACGGCGTCGAGCAGTGTGTGGGCGATACGCTCGGCCCCGGCGGCGTCTTCCGCGGCTTGCGAACGATTCCTGTACTTTTGGATTTGTGCCACGATTTGGATCAACTCGCGCCCAATGCGCTGCTGCTTAATTACGTGAATCCGATGGCCATCAATTGTTGGGCGCTGGCCGATGGTTCAGGTCGCCCCCACGTGGGTCTGTGTCACAGTGTGCAGCAAACGTCGGAAATGCTCGCGCGCTGGATTGACGTGCCGTATGACGAAGTGTCGTACCGGTGCGCGGGCATCAATCATCAGGCGTGGTTCCTCGAATTTCGCCGCGGCAATCAAGACCTTTATCCGTTGATCAGGAACGCGCTGGAACGCGACGACATCATCGGTCAAGAACCGGTACGCGGGGAACTGCTGAAGCACCTCGGCTACTTTGTCACCGAATCCTCCGGGTACGCCAGCGAATACGCGCCCTACTTTCGCAAGAGCGCGGCGATGGTGACTGACCAATTGGTGCCGCGCTTCAAAAATCCCGAAGACCACTGGTTCAGCTTTGGGCGGACGGGCGGGTATTTACGGTACGCGCGCGAGTGGGCGCTTCGCGCCGATCAAGAGTTTCGCGATTTGATTGACGGCTCGACGCCGCTGCCGATCGAACGCACGCACGAGTACGGTTCATTCATCATTGAAGCGATGGAGACCGATCGGCCCACGCGCATCAACGGCAACCTGCCGAATCGCGGACACATCACGAATTTGCCCGAAGGCTGTTGTGTCGAAGTGCCGTGTCTCGTCGATAAAAATGGCGTGCAAGGTGTCGTCGTCGGCGCGCTCCCCAGACAACTCGCCGCGCT
The DNA here is from genome assembly GCA_016219235.1 of Chloroflexota bacterium. Next base: position 2,219 of record JACRBO010000641.1, on the reverse strand, counting down.
GAATCGCACCAACATCAATGTGCAGGAATTAGCAGTTGAGGGAGCATTGCGCGGCGACAGGGAGGCTGTGCATCACGCCGTCATGCTCGATCCCTTAACGGCGGCCGTGTGCACGCTCCCGCAGATTCACGCGCTGGTAGCCGAGATGTTCGAAGCGCAAGCGCGTTGGCTGCCGCAATTTTCGAAATAAAACCATCTTCGAACCCATGCCTATCTTAACTTATTCCCTTCAGCCTCACGAAGTAGTTATTCAGAGTGATCGCGGCTACCTCGCGCTGACGCCTTACACGCCGCGCGCGATTCGAGTGCGCTACAGCCTGAAGCCGGAATTCAGCGCCAAAGCCAGTTTGATCGTGACGGCTCAGCCTGATCCCACTGTTCAGTTTCACGTTCATGAAACACCGGACAGTCTCGTATTCGGCACTTCTGAAATAACCATCGTGATCGATCGGCAAACCACGGCTTTTGCCTATCGTAACCGACAGGGCGGCTTGCTAACCAAAGAACCCGATCGCGGCGGCAAAACGCTCGATCCGATCGACGTGCGCGTCTCCGTGTTCGATCAATCCACCACCCTCGAGAGCCGGGCGACCGCCGACGGTGTCCGCATTGATGCTGAGAATGTGCGCCAGATCGTCGATCGACAGGCTTATCATACGAAACTTGAATTTGAGTGGGCGGATGGCGAAGCGCTCTACGGTCTTGGCTCGCATGAAGAAGGTATGTTCAATCTGCGCGGGCAGCATCAATACCTGTATCAGCAAAACATGAAGGCCGTCGTGCCGGTGCTGTTGTCGACGCGCGGCTATGGCGTCTTTCTGGACAGCTGCTCACTGATGACGTTCCACGACGACGCGTTCGGTTCGTACCTGTGGAGCGATGTGGACGATGAACTGGATTACTTCTTCATCTATGGGCCAGAGTTCGATCAGATCATTCACGAGCTGCGCGCGCTGACCGGTCAAGCGCCCTTGCTGCCCAAATGGGCCTACGGCTATATTCAGTCCAAAGAACGCTACGCCAGCCAATCGGAGTTGTTGGAAATCGTTCGGGAATATCGCGCGCGCAATCTGCCGCTGGACGGCATCGTGCTGGATTGGAAATCATGGACAGGTGATCTGTGGGGACAGAAGTCCCTCGATCCCGATCGCTTCCCTAATCCCGATCAAATGATGGACGACTTGCACGCTTTACACGCGCGCTTGATGGCGTCGATCTGGCCGATCATGAAACCCGGCGGCGACAACTGGCAGGAGCTGCACGATCAAGGCTTTTTGCTGGGCAATCAGGCCAACTATGATGCCTTCAATTCGGCGGCGCGGGCGTGCTACTGGCAGCAGGCCAATCGTGGTCTCTTCGCGCACGGCATCGACGCGTGGTGGTGCGATTGCTCCGAGCCGTTTGAAGCCGATTGGAAAGGCGCGATCAAACCGGAGCCGGAAGAGCGCCTGCGCATCAACACCGAAGAAGCCAAACGCTATCTCGATCCAGAATTGATCAACGTGTATTCGCTGCTTCATTCGGAAGGGATTTATAAAGGGCAACGTGAGGTTACCGAAGCCAAGCGCGTGGTCAACCTGACCCGATCGGCTTATCTGGGCCAACAACGTTACGCGACTATCACGTGGTCGGGTGATCTCGTGGCTAACTGGGACGTGCTGCGTCGACAGATCGCCGACGGTCTCAACTTCTGCGTGACGGGTGTGCCCTATTGGACGACGGACATCGGCGCGTTCTTCGTGGGACGCAAACCCGATCTATGGTTCTGGTCCGGCGACTACGATGCCGGTGTGGCTGATCTCGGTTATCGAGAGTTGTACGTGCGCTGGTTCCAGTTCGGCGCGTTCCTGCCCATGTTCCGCGCGCATGGCACCGACACGCCGCGCGAAATCTGGCGCTTCGGCGAACCGGGCGATCTGATGTATGACGCGCTGGTAAAAGTCTTGCAGTTGCGTTATCGCCTGCTGCCTTACATCTATTCGTTGGCCGGTTGGACGACCCATCAAGCGTATACGATGCTGCGGGCATTGCCCTTCGATTTCCGGTATGATTCCGCCGTATACAATGTCGCCGATCAATTCATGTTTGGGCCGGCGCTGCTGGTGAATCCCATCACGCGGCCGATGTACTACACGCGCAATTCAGTGCCGGTGATGGACGTCAACCGCACTCGATCGGTTTACCTGCCCGCCGGAACAGATTGGTATGATTTCTGGACT
>JACRBO010000640.1 GCA_016219235.1 Chloroflexota bacterium | reverse complement strand
GACTACGACACCGCCGATCGATTGTACTTCGAGCCGCTCACGCACGAAGATGTGTTGAACATCATCGACGAAGAACAACCGGAAGGTGTGATCGTGCAGTTCGGCGGGCAGACGCCCATCAACCTGACGCGCGGATTGGCCGAAGCGGGCGCGCCGATCTGGGGCACGGCGCCGGACTCGATCGATCTGGCCGAAGACCGCGTGCGCTTCGGGCAGCTGCTGCGCGATCTGGATATTCCGCATCCCGAATGGGGCACGGCGCAATCGTTTGACGCGGCCAGGCGCGTGGCGCAGCGCCTCGGCTATCCGGTGCTGGTGCGGCCCTCGTATGTGCTGGGGGGGCGCGCGATGGAGATCGCCTACGACGATGTGTCGTTGGCGCAGTTTCTGGCCGAAGCGGCGGCGGCTTCACCTGACGGGCCGGTGCTGATCGATCACTATCTGGAAGACGCCTTCGAGATCGACGTGGACGCGATCGGCGATGGCGAACGGATTGTGATCGCGGGCGTGATGCAACACATCGAAGAAGCGGGTGTGCATTCCGGCGATAGCGCGTGCGTACTGCCGCCGTACAAAATCAGCCAGTATCACTTGAATATCATTCAAGATTACACGGAGCGATTGGGACTGGCGCTGGGCGTGAAAGGCTTGATGAACGTGCAATACGCCATCAAAGACGATGTGGTGTACGTGCTGGAAGTGAATCCGCGCGCCTCGCGCACTGTGCCATTTGTGAGCAAGGCGACGGGCGTGTCGGTTGCGAAACTCGCGGCGCAGGTAATGGCCGGCAAGAGTTTGACCGAGTTGAATTTCAGTGAAACGCCCGCAGTGGATGGTTTCTTCGTGAAGGAAGTAGTCTTGCCCTTCAAGAAGTTCCCCGGCGCGATGGTTCGTCTGGGGCCAGAGATGCGATCGACTGGCGAAGTGATGGGGCATGCGTCACGCTTCGGTCACGCGTTTGCCAAGGCGCAGATCGCCGCGGGGACGCCGCTGCCTCAATCGGGATTGGTGTTGATCACCGTGAATGACTTCGACAAAGGTGCGGCCTTGAAGATCGCGCGCGATCTGCATCGACTGGGCTTCGATCTCTGCGCGACGAAGGGAACCGCCGAATGGCTCTCGCGCGCGGGCCTGCCGGTAACGAAGGTCAATCGGGTGAGCGAAGGCCGCCCCAATATCAAGGACATGATCGAGCGCGGCGAGTTGCAGTTGATCATCAACACGCCGCTGGGTGCGGGCGCGCACGACGACACGCAGATCATGCGCGGCGCGGCGGTGATGCACAACGTGCCGCTGTTGACGACGTTGAGCGCGGCGGCCGCGGCGGTGAATGGCATCACGGCGTTGAAGGCGAAGGATTTGAAGGTGAGGAGTTTGCAAGTGCATTTTGGCCGGACTGATTGAGGCGGTAAGGCTTGATGCGCGAGGTTGAATCAAATGAAACACGCGGACTGTGATAAGCAGTCCGCGTGTGATTGTCAGGCGTTTAGCGAGTCATGCCGACTGATCTTGTGGCACGCGCAGCATTCTGGCCTGCACCGATTCCATGATCGAATCGCGGATGAAGCGGCTGGCATCCAGAATCTCAACACCGATCATCTCGCCTTTGTCATTCAACTCCACGGTGATGTTCGGGGCCAATTCAACGCTGCCAGCTTCAGACTCGTCCGAAATTGCCAGGTGTAACACATCATCTTGAGCAAAGTACAGCATGTGCGGTTTATTCATGGGTAAATCTCCCGGCCTTGAGCCGAAAACTGATCTGCTGGCGTGTCGTGACATGAATCGTTACCGGCGTAATGGAGGACGGAGTCAGATCACACGGCACCAGCACGAGCGCTTCTGCCACACGCCCAATGATAACCAACCGCCGAGTTTCAGTATCGAAGTAGCGTTCGCTCGAATACTTCACAATCTGCTCAATCTGAGCCAGCTCAAAGCCCCGCAACCCGGCACGATATTTGAGGTAATCGGTCCAGATAATTTCAGGCAGAGGTTCAGGCATTGATGATCCACCGGTCGACTGGGTCAAAAAGATTATAGCATACTGCTGATCATTCGCAGTTCGCGCCGACCCTGAGCGGGAGCAATCAGCACGGCGGTTTTGGGGAAACGGGCGCGCACGCGTTGGCGCAGTGCGGTTTCATCGCCATCGTGATCGATCACGGCGCGTTGATGGACCGCCACAAATTCACCTGTAAACTGGGCCTGCATCTCCGGCCCGACGCTCTGCCACCAGGCGGCCTCAGCCGTCAATTTCTTGCGCTGCGCCTGAAAGCGATACTGCCGCAGCGCAGCTTCGATCAAATGCTCGACCGGCAGACCCTCGGCCTCGGCCTCGTGCCTCAGTTGTGAAGCTAATGGTTCGTGCAACACTATTTCGCCCATGACGGCCTCCTCGCTCAAATTGTATCACAGCCACCGGCCTGCTGAGGTCAATTGCTGCGAATGAACGGGAGCACTGCACCCCATGTGTTCGCACGCTGGTATCAGAAGTCGGCTTGAAGCCGACTTGAATTATCAGCCCCCGAATTCATTCGGGGCTGAACCGCAATCAAAACGCGCGGACTACATTACAGACCACGCGTTGATTTGAAGATTTGACCGGTTGAAGTGATCGGTAGCCCGGCTAATTGTCGTTGAGACCATCTGGCTTACGTGTGTGCAGCCGTTGCTTCCAAGAATTTTCGAGTCGAATCAGGTCTTTGTCTTCCATGTCTGGCGAGACTCGTTGCAAGATAGTGAATCTGAATTGATGAGGATCACGTTGTCGAAGCAAGCGGTTTCCACCATCTCCGCTAACCGCATAGTTTAGCCATCGGCCAAGCAAGTTATCTTTGCCGTACGCGGAACCCACGTAGCCTTTCCCGTCAGAAGTATCGAAGATGTAGTAAACGCCACGCGTGTGCAAGAGCGCATTTTTCAGGCGCGTTGGCAGAATGCGCAGTTCATCCCATGTCAGGTTGACGGCATCCCATTCCGGTGTAGCGCGCTCGAAAGCAGTATCTTCGAGAATAGCAAGAATGGACATCTCATTGGCGGGTCTGTGTGCCCGCCGCCACCAAGACCGTTCAGGCGGCGGCCAACTCACGATTAGTTTGCCTTTCCAGTCTTTGTGGAAATCAGTCTGTGCCAGGTCAAACCAAAGAAGCGAGGATCGTTTTTCGCCGGTGAAGCCTGCCATACCGTACTTTTTTAATTCGGAATTGGCCGGGATAGCCCAGTATTCATCGTAAGTACCTGTAAAGAAACAACTCCGCACTTTTCGGCTCCCGCTGGATGACAATCCAGCGGCTGGAGACGGCGGATTGTCATCCGCCTTGAGCCTCAAAATCGGAAGTTATTCTTTTACAACTCCTAAGTGAGTGGTTTCGACCCGCTTATGGAATACAGACCAACGAACAGCGCCTTACCAGCTTCGTGACCGATAAATGATGCGACATAGCCAACACCCGTCATGACCTGCATAACTCGCTCAAGTTTGTTTCCCTGCTGGGTTTGCTGGTAAGCATTGAACAAATCCGGTTGTTCCGCGGCCAGCCACGGCAAGACTTTGTTGAGTTGAGGCTCCTGGGGACGATGACGAAGCACTAGAACATGGCGAGGATCAATTTTCTTGTTCTGCAACAGGTCACTAAGATTCATTGGAACAACCTTCCAGTTTCCAGAATAATGCCGAACGCGACGTATAACTTTTCGCAATGAGAAGGCTTCTCTGACGAGAAGCCTTCTCATCAAACTTCGCTTCTACTTCACGGCTTTCTTCGCGGCCTTCGTCGCCGCCGCCTTCTTAGGCGCGGCCCGCTGCGCCGCCGTCTTGCTGCTGCGCACCTTGATGCCCAGCTTCTCCAGCAATTGCGGCTTCTTGGCCAGCGCCACTTTCGCCACACGCACATAGGTCGTCACCCACGTATTCAACTCGACGAAGGTGGCTTCCAAATCCTGAGTGCCCTGTTCCTTCGCGCCGATGGCCTCCGCCTGTGCCAGATCGGCTTGTTCGTAGGCTTCGATCTTGGCGCGCTCGGCGGCGATCTTCTCAGATGTGTAGCCGAAGTCGGCTAATGCCTCGGTCTCCAACAGATTGTCGAACACGGTGTACGCTGTGGTGATGAAGTCCGCTGTCTTGCGCGGTTGGCGACTCGGCAGTCCTAACTGGGCCAGTTCAGCCGGGCTTAATACCTTCTTGCCGATCTTCGCCACGCCTTGATAGGCAGCGAAGGCGTCTTCTTTTGCGGTTTGCTCATCGCCGGTGGCCACGCGCTGTCCGCCCTGATCCAGAGCCTGGGTGGTCAGACCTTCTTTGGTCGTTGTCAGCAGTCCGCGTGCTGCGGTGTATTTGGCCGTGGTATAGCCATATTCGGTCATTGCCGCCTTGATTTCAGGCACTTTCTGACCGTTGGTGATCACCTTCTCGGCGAAGGCGACCAGGGTGGCTCGATCATCTTTGGGACGGGTAGGCATGGCACATCCTCCAGAACAAGATAGTCAACCGCGTAAGGCTGCAAGCCGGCGGTGGCCGTCAACCTTGCGGTTGCTGAAAACGAGAGGGATAAACCAATCGGTCGGCGGGAATTCCCGCCGACCGATTTATACGACATCTATATTTTTAATTATTGCGTTGCGCCTGCTTCGCATCACAGTGATGCTGCTTCGCGTTGCACTGACTCTGCTTCACATTACAATGGCTTTGCTTCACGTTACATTGACCCTGCTTCACGTTACAACGGCTTTGCTTCACGTTGCAACGACTCTGCTTCGCGTTGCAATGGGTCTGCTTCAAGTTACAACGACTCTGCTTCGCGTTACACTGGCTGTGCTTCATGTTGCAAAGGTTGTGCTTCAGTTGAAGCAGACTCAATGTAACGCATGGCGATCGGTATGCAACGCGACTTTATCTCAGCGACGTTATAGCACGAAACAGGTGCAAAGGGAAATAGGGGCTTCATGGTTGTTGGGGCCGTGCTTTGGGATGAAGAACTCAAAAATGGCCTCGCTTTAACACGAAGGCCAACTCGGGTGCCTGGTCATCAATGAGCTGTTGAATCTTGTCGATCATCCGCTGAAAAACATCGGCGTAGTATTTTGCAGACTCGAGGAAGTCTACAAATTCTTTCCGATGTGCCTGCCGCTCTTTGGCGCTTCTGTATTCTTGTCGCACGTTTGACGACAGCCGTTTGGCCTTCCTGACGATTAGAACGTCATCAATGTGCGTTGGGGTGATTGAAACGGGGGTCATGTCCAGAAACTCACATATCAGGAAGTACAATGAAGAAGGGATCGCTATCTTCAAATCCCGGCTTGTGGCCACCGCCTCCTGAAACATCGTTTTATCGAGATTCGTTTTGCACTCTACGCACACATAGCCGAGATGCGCTTCCACTCGTTCGGCTTCCTGAAAGTCCTTGTGGAACGAAGTCATCATGTAAAGTCGCTTGCCCAGGACAAAGTCTTGATCCTTCGTTCTCAAGACAGGCATTCCGCCCGTTCCTGTATTGGTTAGCGATGAACCGAAACTCAAGCCTGCAAAAGTTTTTCGCGGACCGAATTCAAATGTAGTATCAGCCAGAGCCAGCCCGCGATAGAGGAGTTGCGGCAGGAACTCTTCAAGGATGGTGTTGTCCAACTTCAGTTGGCCTTTTTGCCTGTAAAGAAAATCCCCTGGGCTGTCGAAGATTAGATCGAGTTCCACAAACATTTTATACCGATTAGTGGCCTCTACGAGCCGTTGAACGGTAGCCTTCTGCCCGGCCTTTACGGACTCAAGCTCCTTGATCCAGTCACGGTAGCGTTGAAGCGCTTCTTTCACCCGAGGGGTATCGTCAGCCGGCAGCCTTGGGTTTTCCAGTAGGGCAGTCAATTTGTCGAGGTGCGGCGTGGGCAACTTTGGATTGTCACTGATCATGGGGCTGTCCTTTTTCTCTTTCACCATCATCACGTGTTCTCTGGTTTGATAGTCGGTATAGCGGACGCTGTTCAACACCGGGGTCCCCCCGAGCGTATCAACGCGCGCGATGGCCTCTCGAAGCAAGGCGCCGTTATGGTCGGGCGCGGCACGTTCGGCCCTCAACAGGGCTTCTCGCGCGACACTCCGGCCAATCTCAATCGACGGCGTCGGGGGACTCGCGCAAAAGTTGCGACAGAAGTTAAGAACGTCCTCGCGAATCATCTCGCCGAAACGATTGGTATAGAGGCGTTGCTGGCGCAGGGCAATATCGAATGCGCCTGATTGCAACGCGATTTTCTCGACCAGATCGGCATTATAGAAAGGCACGCCTAACACCGTAGACTCATAGCCGACGATAAAGACCGCCCGCCCGCCGAACTTGAGAACTCTGGCCAGTTCTTGAAGTACGGCCGCCATATCGATACAATACTGAACCACCGTGTAAAACCGGTTGCTACGATTGGCGCGGTTCGCCCCGATTTCAGAGCGGGCAATACGCAACGGATCCCAGCCGAGCACTTCGACCGATCGCCGGTAATTCTGGTGATAGTTGAACACATTGATGTAGGGCGGCGAAGTCATCACAAAATCGATCGATTGATTAGCCAGCGCCATCGCCCTGGCATCCTGTAAATCCGCCATGATGGATTTTGAAGAGTATGGCAAGCGGCGAATCAGATCAATCAAAGCCGTGAGCCGGCTGTGCACATAGTGGCTGGATATGCGGTGATTGTAAATATCCAGCATGATAATCAGCGCATTGAAGAGAATCTTCGCGTCATCAGAAATGCTCTGCCCAAGCCGGATAACCTTGTCTTCAACGACTGCATCAGGCAACTCTTCGTCCGAGAAAATGGCAATCGGAAATTCCTCTTCGATTTTGCGGCGCAATTCTGTGATAAAAACGTCACGCGCGTGAGGTCGCAGATTGGCAAATTCATATAGCTTGCTGAAGCTCCAGGCAGAAGGATTAATCTCAAAACCATGGGCTTCTAAGGACATGGCGGCCGCTTCATATAGAACCGTCCCGCTTCCGGCAAAGGGATCCAGCACCACCGCGTCGGCAGGACAATACGCAGTCAAGAGTGCTTCGACGAGTTGAGGCGAGAACTGGCCCCGCCAGGCGAAGAGATTTGCTCTGGTTTTTTCTTCAATGTTCAGTGAAGACTGCGGAACTGGTCGGGCAAAGTCCTTCAAGCCATGTCCCTCTTGTTAGATCGCTCAATGATATGTGTTACCCGCAATCGAAGCATGTGTCTACAGGTTGGCGTGTCAGTCAGACTGCCGCAAGTATAGCCGAGAATGTGTGTACGGGTCAACCACGCACATCCTCCAAAGTGAGCAAATAAAGAATAACCCATTTGGGGGTTGATGCACCCGCGCAAGTTTGATATAGTTGCCAGCGTGACAGGGGATTGAATTGTTGGGCAACAACTGAAGAAGTATCCTCCAGAGGGAGGGTGGGGCCAGGATGCCCCCGGCATGCAAGTGCCGGGGGCATCTTTGCGTTTCGGAGGCGGCTCATGTTTATCGCACTGATCGTATTCACACTCGCGTACGTGCTCATTGCCAGTGAGAAGTTTCCGCGCCACTGGGTGGCGATGATCGGCGGCGGCCTGCTGATTGTGTTCGGTGTCCTCACCCCCCTTGAAGCGCTGACGTACATCAACTGGGAAACGCTGGGCTTGCTGGCGGGCATGTTCGTGCTGGTGTCGATCTTGCAGGAGGCGGGGTTCTTCCGCTGGCTGGCGATGACGGCCGTGCGCAAAGTCAACTACCATCCCGCGTATCTGTTTGTGGTGTTGCTGCTGCTGGCCGCCGTGCTGGCGATGTTCATGGACAGCATCACGGTCATGTTGTTCCTGTCGGCGCTGACGCTGCAACTGTGCCGCCTGCTCAAGATCGATCCGGTGCCGTTCATCATCGCGCAGGTGTGCGCGGCCAATACGGGCGGCTCGGCCACACTGGTCGGCGATCCGCCCAACGTGATTCTGGGCACGACGCTGGGCTTCAACTTCGGCGACTTCGCGCAGCACACCGGCCCCATCTCGGCGCTGGCCGCCATCACGCTCACCGTCGTGTTTTACCTCATCAACCGCAAGTCGCTGCGTAATGCACACACGGCCTTGACCCCGAAGATGATCCGCGACATCGAAGGTTTGGTTCACGATCCGCTGCACGCGCAGATGTCGCGCATCGGCCTGATCGGGTTTGGCAGCGCCGTCGTGTTGTTGGTCTTGCACACGCCGCTCTCGCACTGGATCGGGATTCACATCTCGGCGGCCACGGCCGCACTCGTGCCGGCTGTCATCGCCATGATCGCCCTGCCCCGCATCGAGCGCAAAGGCGTGCTGATTAAAGTGGATGCGAAGAGCCTGCTGTTTTTCGCCGGGTTGTTTGTGCTGATCGGCGGGCTGGAAAAATCGCGCGTGTTTGAAATGATGGCCGAAGCCCTGGCCGGCGCGACCACCTCGAATCCCGGCGGCCTGGTGATGGCGCTGCAATGGGGCCCCGGCATGATGAGCGGCATCGTGGATAACGTGCCGCTGGCGCTGGCGATGAGTTACGTGCTGCGCGATCTGGCCGCGATCCCAGGCATGCCCGCGCTGGCGTTGATGGTCTGGTCGCTGGCGCTGGGCGTGAATATCGGCGGCAATCTCACCCCGATCGGCGCATCGGCCAACGTAGTGGCGTATTCGTACATGGAGCACAATCACGGCAAGATCGGCTGGAAGCGCTGGGTGTTGATCGCCGCGCTGCCGACGCTGATTGCCATGCTGTTGGTCACCGGCCTGGTGTTTTTGAAGGGCCATATCGGTTGGTATTAATCGGAATTCAGGGAGGAAATGAACATGAAAACTCATTCGACGATTTATGATGTGATCCGATCGGCACGCTGGCTGATCATTGCGGCCATCGTGCTGATGCTGGCCTTCAGCGCGGCAGGCACGGCGCTGGCGCAGGGCGAGCAGCCCCCGGATGTGCAGGCCGTGGCCGACACGGCCAGTGATACCGCCACCAGCCTGAATGTGATGTGGGTGTTGATCGCCGGCTTCCTGGTCTTCTTCATGCAGGCGGGCTTTGCGCTGGTGGAGACCGGCTTCACGCGCAACAAGAACGTGGTGCACACCATGATGATGAACATGATGGTGTTCTGTATCGGCGCGGTCGGCTACTGGCTGACGGGTTTCGCGCTGCAATTCGGCGGCGTCAACTACACGTATCCGGCCATCGGGGCCAACCCCGAATGGGCCTTTTCGCCTGTGACGCTGGGCAACTGGAGTGGATCGCTGACGCAGCCGCTGCTCATCGGCGGTTCAGGTGTAGCCGGTCTGACGGGCTTTATGCTCGGCGGCCTGGGCGCGAACTTCGGTGTGCTCACCTTCTTCATGTTCCAGATGGTCTTCATGGACACCGCCGCGACGATCCCCACCGGCTCCATGGCCGAACGCCTGAAGTTCGTGGGCTTCGCGCTCATGGGCATGTGGGTCAGCATGTTCATTTATCCGATCGTCGGCAACTGGGTCTGGGGCGGCGGTTGGCTGGCTAACCTGGGCCGATCGGCCGGGCTGGGCAACGGCGCGGTCGACTTCGCCGGATCAGGCGTGGTGCACATGATCGGCGGCGCGGTCGGTCTGGCCGGCGCGATCGTGATCGGACCGCGGATTGGTCGATTCAACAAAGATGGATCAGCCAACACCATTCCGGCCCACAACATCCCGATGGGTATCCTGGGCACGATCATTCTGTTCTTTGGCTGGTTCGGCTTCAATCCGGGATCGGCGCTGGGCTTCACCGGGGCATTCCGCAATCTGGCGGTGCTCGCCGCTATCAATACGTTGATGGCCGGCGCGGCGGGCGGCGTCTCGGCGATGATGTATATGTGGCTGCGCGGCGCGACAAAGAAGCCCGATCCGTCGATGAGTGTCAACGGCGTCCTGGCCGGTCTGGTCGCCATCACCGCGCCCTGCGCCTTTGTCGATACCACGGCGGCCGTGGTCATCGGTCTGGTGGCCGGGGTCTGGGTGTGTGTCGCGTCGGTGATCTTGGAGAAACTCAAGATCGACGACCCTGTTGGCGCCGTGCCCGTCCACTTTGCGAATGGTCTGTGGGGCGTGTTGGCCGTCGGCATCTTCGCCAATGGCAACCCCGATACCGCCGCGTGGAATGGCGTAGCGACGCCGGTGACGGGCCTGTTGTATGGCAATGCGTCGCAGTTCCTGGCGCAGGTGGCTGAAGCGGGCGCGATTGCGGTGACGGTGGTTGGCCTGTCTTACGTGTTCTTCAAAGTGCTGGACGCGCTCAAACTGCTGCGAGTCTCGCGCGAGGTGGAACTGGAAGGGCTGGATATGCCGGAGATGGGCGCGCTCGGTTATCCGAAAGATTTCGAACCAGGACCGGATGCCGTGATCTATTCGCGCAAGACGGCGAAGTCCGCGCCAATTCGTGCGGGTGTCGCAGCCGGCAAGTAGTCGCGCCGCGCTGTGTGAGGATGGGTGTGGGGTGGTGTTGTAATGAAAGAGAGTTCGCACTTGCCATGCGGACTCTCTTTCATTCAACCTGACCAGTTACACCCTGGCACGCTTAGTCAATCTGCTGAATGTGCGTTTTCGCACGAGAAAAATAGGGGTTTGCCATGACCCGATCGGGGTAAGCGGCAAATGGCCTGGTAAGGGGGCGACAAATAGTGAGGCTCGTCATAAACTTTGTGTAGTATTCACACAAGGGGACGAGCGATGAACCGACCAGAGGATCAACCTTATCAACCTCAATTCGATCGCGGCAATTGCGGCATCGGTTTCGTAGCCGATCAATATGGCCGCGCCAGCCACGAGATTTTGCAGCTGGGCATTGAGACCTTGATCAATCTGCAACATCGCGGCGCGCTCAACGCCGATGCCCGCACCGGCGATGGCGCCGGCATCCTCACGCCCCTGCCCCGTCATCTATTCGTACGTGAAGCCCAACGCCTCACCGGCCGCTCGATCGCTCCCGATCAAATCGCGGTGGGTGTCTTCTTCCTTGATCCGCACGTCGCCGATCAGTGCATCACCATTTTGGAAGCCACGCTGCACGAGTATGAACTGTCGCTGGTGACGTGGCGCGAACTGCCGCTCGATCCGGACACGCTGGGCGCGCAAGCCCGCCTGATGATGCCGCGCATTTTGCAGGCCATTATCACGACGCAATCGCCGTTGGATGCCAGACGTTTTGAGTTGCAGTTGTATCTGGCGCGCAAGCACTTCGAGCGCCGCACGCACGCGGCCAAACTGTCGGCCTATGTGCCGTCGATGTCATCGCGCACGATCGTTTACAAAGGGCTGTTGCTCGCGCCGCAACTCCCGGCCTTCTATCTTGATCTGGCCGATCCCGATTTCACCGTGTCGATCGTGGTGGTGCATCAGCGCTACAGCACCAACACCTTCCCCACGTGGCAGCGCGCGCAGCCCTTCCGCATGGTCTGTCACAACGGCGAGATCAACACACTGCAGGGCAACCTCGCGTGGATGAAAGCGCGTGAACCGCAGTTAGACCTCGCAGGTTTTGAAGCAACATCAACCGGGCTGACGTCCGATCAAAACCTGCGAGGTCTTCTGCGTCCCGTCATCGACACCAACGGCAGCGATTCGGCCATGCTGGACAATGCCGTGGAATTGCTGCTGCGCGGCGGCCGCGACCTGCCGCACGCGATCACGATGCTGGTGCCGCCCGCGTGGGAAAAGACGCCCGAACTGTCACCCGCCGTGCGCGACTTCTATCAATATCACGCCGCGATCAGCGAGCCGTGGGACGGCCCGGCCGCGCTGGTCTTCACCGACGGCCAGATCGTCGGCGCGTCGCTTGACCGCAACGGCTTGCGCCCCTGCCGCTACTTCGTGACGGACGACGGCCTGATCGGCGCGGCGTCCGAAGCAGGCGCTGTCCCTACCGGCGAACGCACGATCATTCGCAAAGGCAAACTCGGCCCCGGCCAGCTCTTCGTCGTCGATACCGCGCGCGGCGTCTACATCGAAGATCACGCCGTCAAGTCTGAACTCGCGGCGCGAAAACCCTATGGCACGTGGCTGAAGCAAAACCTGCGGCGCTTGACGGTTGACGAAGGACGGACGACGGAAGAAACAGCGGTCACTCGTCACTCGTCACTCGTCACTGAGCAAGCATCGTTTGGTTACACCCACGAAGAACTGACCGTTGTCTTGCGCCCGATGGTGGAGAACAAGGCCGAAGCGATCGGCTCGATGGGCGACGACACGCCGTCGGCGGTGTTGAGCGAGAAGCCGCGCCCGTTGTTCGGTTATTTCCGGCAGCGCTTCGCGGAAGTGACCAATCCCGCCATCGATCCTTTACGCGAAGAACTGGTCATGTCGCTGCGTGTGAAACTGGGTTCGCGCCGCAACTTCCTGGCCGAAACGCCCGATCACGCACGCCTGCTCGAACTGGCGACGCCGTTTCTGACGGACGAAGATTTCGCCACATTGATCAATGATGTTGAATTGAAGGCTGCGACATTATCCACGTTGATTCCGATCGTAGGGGCAGGTCTCGCACCTGCCCAGGAGGGCGATCGCAAGGATACGCCCCTACCCCAGGGCGACCGCGAGGGTGCGCCCCTACCCACAATTGATCTGCCGGCCGCGATCGCGCAGCTGTGCGATCGGGCGGTAGCGGCCGTTCAAGCGGGCGCGCAACTGCTCGTGCTATCTGATCGTGGCATCGATCAATCGCACACGTTTATCCCTGCTCTGCTGGCGTTAGGCGCGGTGCATCATCATCTGCTGCGCGCCGATGCGCGGACGCAGGTCGATCTGATCGTGGACAGCGGCGAGCCGCGCGAGGTGCATCACTTCGCCACGTTGATCGGTTACGGCGCGGCGGCGATTCATCCGTATCTGGCTTTAGCCACGGCACGCACATTGGGCCGCGACGTGAAAGCCGACGAAGCCGTTCACAACTATCTGCATGCCGCCGAACACGGCCTGTTGAAGATCATGTCGAAGATGGGCATCAGCACCGTCGATGCGTATTGCGGCGCGCAGATTTTCGAGACGATCGGTCTGAGCGCGACGGTGGTTGATAAGCATTTCGCAGGCACGCCGTCGCACCTGGGCGGCATCGGGCTGGAGGCCATCGCGCAGATCGTGTTGAGCTGGCACGCGGCCGCGTATGCGGGTGAGGCCGAACTGCCCAGCCCTGGCTTCTACAAATTCAAGCGCGATGGCGAACGACATGCTTATTCGCCGGCCGTCGTGCAAGCCCTGCACAACGCGGTCAAGACGCCGGGCGCGTTGAACGGCAGCTGGCGCACAGGCTACGCCGCGTACTTGAAATACAGCGAATTACAGCACGCGCGCGAACCGATCGATGTGCGCGACTTTGTGGAGTATCGCACCACGCATCAACCGGTGTCGCTGGAACTGGTGGAATCCGCGCACTCGATCTTGTGGCGCTTCTCGACGGCGGCCATGTCGCACGGCGCGATCTCGGCGGAAGCGCACGAAACATTATCTATCGCGATGAATCGATTGGGCGGCTCCAGCAACTCCGGCGAGGGCGGCGAAGACCCGCTGCGCTATCACAGCGACAGCAACGATCGCATCAAGCAAGTGGCGTCCGGGCGGTTTGGCGTGACGCCCGCGTACCTGATCTCAGCGGATGAATTGCAGATCAAGATTGCGCAGGGCAGCAAGCCTGGTGAAGGCGGCCAACTGCCCGGCCACAAAGTCACGGCCGAAATCGCCGCGATTCGCCACTCGACGCCGGGTGTCACGTTGATCTCGCCGCCGCCGCATCACGACATTTACAGTATCGAAGACCTGGCGCAGTTGATCTATGACCTGCGCCAGATCAATCCGGGCGCGACGATCTCGGTGAAACTCGTGGCGCAGGCCGGCATCGGCACGATTGCGGCGGGTGTGGCGAAAGCGGGCGCGGACGTGATTTTGATCAGCGGCAATTCCGGGGGAACGGGCGCGTCGCCGTTGAGCAGCATCAAATACGCCGGCATTCCGTGGGAATTGGGCCTGGCCGAGGCGCAGTACGTGTTGGTCACCAGCGGTCTGCGCGGTCGCGTGCGCTTGCGTGCAGACGGCGGCTTGCGCACCGGTCGCGACGTGGTAAAAGCGATCCTGCTCGGCGCGGACGAGTTTTCATTCGGCACAGCGGCGGTGGTGGCCGAAGGCTGCAAGATGGCGCGCGCCTGTCACCTCAACACCTGCCCCGTCGGCATCGCCACGCAAAAGCCTGAATTGCGGGCGAAGTTCGACGGCCAACCCGAACATGTGATGGCGTTCATGGTTTACGTGGCGCAGGAAGTGCGCGAGATTCTGGCGAACCTCGGCCTGAAAACGGTCGATGCGGCGATCGGGCGCGTGGATTTGCTCCACCCGAACGATCAAGCGCTGCCCCGCGACACGCAACTCGATCTGAAGCGCCTGCTGCTGGTGCCGCCTTACGATCAACCGCGCCGCTTCATGGGCGAGCGCAACACTGTCTCGTCAGATTCGCCGCTGAACGATCGATTGCTAAACGACGCCTGGAACAAGCCCGATCGATCGCGCCCGCTCGATTACGAAATCAACAATCGCGATCGCACCTTCGGCGCGAAACTGGCACAGGCCATCATTCAGCGCTGCGGCGAAGCGGGTGTCGCCGACCAGCCGATCGAGGTGACGTTGCGCGGCAGCGCAGGCCAATCGTTTGGCGCATTTTCGGTCCCCGGCATGCATCTCACTTTAACCGGTGAAGCCAATGACTACGTGGGCAAGGGCATGGCGGG
>JACRBO010000639.1 GCA_016219235.1 Chloroflexota bacterium | reverse complement strand
TGGTACATCGTTTTTCCGATGCTCAAACCCATTACGGCGACCATTGCCATTCTGAATACTTTGTGGATCTGGAACGACTTCTTGTTACCGTCGTTGGTGCTGTTTTTGAACGACCGGACCTTGCCCCTGTCCACGTATTCCTTCTTTGGTCAGTACACCTCGAATTACGGCTTAGCCATGGCGGGCCTGGTGCTATCCATTACCCCCATCATCCTTTTCTACCTGATTATGCAGCGGAACGTCATCAGCGGTATTACGGAAGGCGCGGTCAAGTGAAGGCAATCAACAATCACAACTCCGCAATCATAAACGCCACCGTCACGCCGTCGCCGCCCTCGCCGTCTTTGCCGCCCTCAAAGCGCTTGACGTGCGGATTATTTTGCAGTGCTTCGCGCACGGCTTTCTTCATCGCGCCCGTACCCTTGCCGTGGATGATGCGCACGAAGGGCATACCGTTCAACGCCGCCGCATCCAACTGCCGGTCCAGTTCCATGATGCCTTCCTCGACGCGCAGGCCGCGCAAGTCCACTTCCATGCGCGCTTGCGTCGTCGTCTGGACGGTGGGCGTACTGACGACGGCCTTCGCCAACTGCGGTGATGAGCGCCACTCTACTTCATCTGGCTTGACGCGCAGCCGCAGCGACCCGATCGCCACTTCCACCTGCCCGCGATCGAAGCCGCTGACTTCCGCAATCGAGCCGATCCGTTCGACAAAGACGTGATCGCCCACACGGATCGTATGGCGCGGCCCCAACGCCGGTTTCTCGATCGGTGCCGGCGGCGGCACGATCGATTCAGCCTGTTTTTCCAGCTGATCGACCTCTTCGCGTAAAGCGGCCACTTCCGGTTGTTGCAGCGCCGATAGTTTTTTGCGCAGCCCATCGACTTCGGCGCGCAGCGTTTCGATCTGCTGCTGCGCCCCGGCGCGCGCTTTCTCCAGAATGGTGGCGCGCTCGTCTTCGATTTTGCGCAGGCGTTCGCGCAGTTGACGCGCGTTCGTTTCTACTTCGCGCCGCGCCCGATCGGTCACGTCGCGCGATTGCGAAATGGCCTCTTTTTGCTGATGAATCTCGGCCAGCAAATCTTCGACCTTCAGATCGCCCTCGGCCACCATCGACGTGGCGTTGACGATGATGTGCTCGTTCAGGCCCAGCCGCCGCGCAATGGCAAACGCATTCGATCGGCCCGGCAGCCCGATCGTGAGTTTGTAGGTCGGCCGTAACGTTTCCGGGTCAAACTCGACTGAAGCATTGATCGCGCCCGGCGTGGTGTGCGCCCACACTTTCAGTTCGGGATAGTGCGTGGCGACCAGCGTCATCGCGCCCGTGGCCTTGAGGTGATCGAGGATGGCGCGCGCCAACGCCGAGCCTTCCGCCGGATCGGTACCCGCGCCCAGTTCGTCCAGCAGCACCAGCGCCCGCGGCCCGACGCGATCCACAAAGCCGATCAAGTTGACGAGGTGCGAAGAAAACGTCGAGAGATTTTGTTCGATCGATTGTTCGTCGCCGATGTCGGCATAGATTTCGTCGAAGATGCTGATGACAGAGCCGGTGCGGACGGGAATGTGTAAACCGCACTGCGTCATCAACACCATCAGGCCGGCGGTCTTCAGCGTCACCGTCTTGCCGCCCGTGTTCGGGCCGGTCAGCACGATGATGTGTGTCTTATCGTCGGGATCGATGTCGATCGGGACGACGATCTGCCGATCGAGCAGCGGATGACGCGCCTGGATCAGCCTAAGCATGGCGCGCGGACCGCGATCGATCGCCGGTTCGATCGCATCGATGTCATCCGCGTATTTGGCTTTGGCTAAGATCAGATCGAGTTCGGCCAGCGCTTCGATGCACCAGCTGATCGGTTCGGCTTCTTCGGCGACCAGGATCGAGAGTTGGCCCAAAATCCGATCGATTTCATGCTGTTCGCGCACTTGCAACTCGCGATGCTTGTTGTTGAGGTCCACCGTCGAGAGCGGCTCGATGAAGACGGTCGCGCCGCTGGCCGATTGATCGTGCACGATGCCGGGAAGCCGCCCTTTGAAGTCCGACTTGACCGGGATGACATACCGGCCGCCGCGCTGCGTGATGATGGCCTCCTGCAAATACGGTGCGTTGCGCGAATTGCTCAGGATGCGACGCAGCTTGTCCTGCACGCGCGCATACACTTCGCGCAACTCGCGGCGCACGGTCGCCAGTTCCGGCGAGGCATCATCGCGCACTTCGCCGTTGTTCTCGTCGATGCAGCGCGTGATCTCGGTGATGATCTTGCCCGACTCGTACAACCGTTGGGCTAGGGAGGCCAATCGGGGATAGGTGATCTCCAGCTTGATCAGCGATCGACGCAAATCGCGGGCGGCGATCAATGTGCTGCGGATTGCCAGCAGATCGGTTGGCAGCAGACGCAGCCCGCGCACGGCGTGTTCGGCCAGATCGCGCACGTCGTGCACGCCGCCCAGCGCAATGTCGCTGCGCGTCGTCAACAGCTGGCGCGCCTCGCGTGTTTCGGCCAGCCGCTGCGCGATCACTTCGGCAAACGTCGATGGTTCCAGCGCCTGGGCCAGTTCAGTGCCGGCTGAGAACGAAGTGTAGTTGGCGAGTTTCGCCAGGACCTTTGGTAGTTCCAACGTGTTCCAGTGATGTGCTTCCAGCATGATCATTACCTTGAGATTGGAGGTTGGAGATTAGAGGCTGGAAATTGGAGATTGGGACTCACTCGTTGCCTCCAACCTCCAACTTCCAACTTCTAACATCCAACTTCCAAATCGCCACAAAACAAACGGGGGAAAGCCTGAGCCGTCCCCCGTGATCGATGTCAACCGCGCCGTGTCAACGCGCAAAATAGGCCAGCACTTCCGGCAGACCGCCGGGGAACAGCGGCCGTAAACCGGCCAACGGGATGTTGAAGAATTGGCGAAACAACGGCACCAGATACGACGTGCGAAATAACTCGTTGATGAACTGCGCCGGGCCGCCCACCGCGGCGGCGGTGTAGTCAAAGATCACCATCAACAGGCACATGCCCAGCATCGCCCAGAAGAAGCCCACGACCGCGCCCAAGATATTGCCCACCTGGCCCAACGCCTTGATGCGCAGATCGGGATAGTTGCGGTGTAAGGTGTATTCCAGAATGGCATAGAACACGACCAACAGGAAGAAAAAGACAATCGCGCTGCCCGTCCGGTTGGTGGCTGCGCTGCCGCCCAGGCTGGCAAACATGCCCAGCAGCGGTCCGTACAACAGGCCCGCAAAAGCCGTCGCCAGGAACAACATCACCACAGACATGAACTGCTTGGCCAGCCCGCGCCGCAAGCCCTGGACAATACCGCCCACCAGACCGAGCAAGACCAGCAGATCGATTAGGATGCCCCAGCCCATAGTTCACCGCCGCAGTCCGTGTAGGGTAAGTGCGCGCGCACGATAGTGTGCGCCAGGTTGCTGCGCGATCGAGTATAACATAGGGCCAGGAGCGACACAAGCACAGATTCTCATTCTTAGTCGGTACTGATTTCTGCCCGTGGCAAATTAGGCGTATAATACGTCAATCTTACACTAAGGTGACCACCATGACGTCAACCCCGCTCGATCAACTTTGCATCAACACCATCCGCTGCCTGTCGATTGATGCGATTCAAAAGGCCAATTCCGGCCATCCCGGGCTGCCGATGGGCGCGGCGCCGATGGCCTATGCGCTGTGGACCCGCGTGCTGCGTCACAATCCGATCGATCCCAACTGGCCCGATCGCGATCGCTTCGTCGTATCGGGCGTTCACGGTTCCATGTTGTTGTATTCACTGCTACACCTCACCGGCTACGATCTATCGCTGGACGATCTGAAAGCGTTCCGCCAATGGGAAAGTAAAACGCCCGGCCATCCCGAGCGCGGTATAGCCCCCGGTGTCGAAGTGACCACCGGCCCGCTGGGCCAGGGCTTTGCGATGGGTGTGGGTCTGGCGCTGGCTGAAGCCCATCTCGCCGCGCGCTACAATCGCCCCGATCACAAAATTTTCGATCACTACACCTACGGCCTCGTCAGCGACGGCGACTTGATGGAAGGCGTCTCGCACGAAGCGGCCTCGCTGGCGGGGCATTGGCAGTTGGGCAAGCTCATCTATCTCTACGACGACAATCACATCTCGCTGGCCGGCGCGACCGAACTCACCTACACCGAAGACGTGACGAAGCGCTTCGAGGCCTACGGCTGGCACGTGCAATTGATCGAAGACGGCAACGACCTGGCCGCGATCGAGCACGCCCTGCGCGCAGCGCAGGCTGTCACCGATCGGCCTTCGCTCATTCGCGTGCGCACCATCATCGGTTATGGTTCGCCGCACAAGCAGAACACCTCGGAAGTGCACGGTTCGCCGCTGGGGGCCGATGAAGTTAAGGCAACCAAAGAAAATCTCGGTTGGCCGTTGGAGCCGGCTTTCTACATTCCGGGCGAAGCATTGGAACACTTCCGCGAAAGCATCGAACGCGGTAAGGCCGCGCTTGCCGTGTGGCAAGCCAAATGGGGTGCGTACGCGCAAGCTTATCCCGATCTCGCGCTCGAATTACAGCGCATGTTCAGCGCGGAACTCCCGCCCGATTGGAACTCGGCCATCCCCACGTTCCCGGCCGGCAAAGCCCTGGCGACGCGCGTCTCCAGCGGGCAAGTGTTGAATGCATTAGCCGCAAAAGTGCCGGGCATCATCGGCGGCTCGGCCGACCTCAACCCATCGACCAACACGGCGCTGAAGGGCCAGGGCGACTTCCAAAGCCCGACCTTCAAAGCCGATGATACTCAGGGCGCAGTGGGCGGCGGTTGGAATTACGCGGGCCGCAACCTGCCCTTCGGTGTGCGCGAACACGCGATGGGTTCCATCTCGAACGGCATCGCCACGCACGGCGGCTTGATTCCGTTCACGGCCACGTTCCTCCAATTTGCCGACTACATGCGGCCGGCGATCCGATTGGCGGCGTTGATGGAACAGCAAGTCATCTTCGTCTTCACGCACGACAGCGTGTTCCTGGGCGAAGACGGCCCCACCCACCAACCGATCGAACATCTGGCGACCCTGCGCGCCATTCCCAACGTGCGCGTCATCCGCCCGGCCGATGCCAACGAAGTCGCCGTCGCGTGGCAGATGGCGATCGAGCACATCGACGGGCCGACCGTGTTGATCTTCACGCGCCAGGCCCTGCCCACTTACGATCGGGCGGTTATGACGTCCGCCGAGGGTGTGCGCAAGGGCGGCTATGTGCTCGTCGACACCGAGGGTTTGCCCGACCTCATCCTCATCGCCACCGGCTCGGAAGTTTCACTGGCCGTCGGCGCGCAAGCCGAATTGCTCAAGCTCAACATCCGCGCGCGCGTGGTCAGTTTGCCCGGTTGGGAAGTATTTGACGTGCAGACCAAATCGTATCGCGATAGCGTGCTGCCGCCCAAAGTGACCAAGCGTCTGGCGATCGAGGCGGGTGTAGCGCTGGGCTGGCACAAGTACGTTGGCGACAAGGGCCGCGTCATCAGCATCGAACGCTTTGGCGCGTCCGCGCCGGCGTCCGTGATTGCCGAACACTTTGGCTTCACAGTCGAGACGGTCACGGCTGCGGCCAAACAACTGGCCGAGTCCATTACCCGGCCGATGTAGGGTTGGCAAACAAGTAGTCTTTTTGGCGGCCTGGAGCAGCCCACCTGCTTCAAGCCGTTTTTTGTTTGACGCCAAACTGGCTAAAATGCGTTCACGTTCAGCCTTCAGGAGCAGCGAGTCATGATTGACCAGCGTCGGCGGGTCGGCCTGTTTGTAATCTCTGGCATACTATTGTTGTTGGGTCTGGCGCTGTTCAAACCGGCGGTTGGTCTGGCTGCAATTGCGGCGGCAACCCGAACAGCCACGTCGACACCGCAACCGACAATGACATCCACCCCAAATGCGACGGTGCAATGGGAGGCCCAATTGGCGCAAGCCCAGCTGCAAATGCATCCGCGCGCAATTTGTCCAGGGAAACCTTACTACATCGGTTGTTATCTGTTGCAGCAACTAGACTTTCTGTATCGGTATCCTCACACACCTTATCTTGAAAAAGTGATCGAGCGGACGGCTGTGGTCATCGGCTATGGCGGATACAAACTCAAATCCAACTGGCTTATTGACGATTGGCTAGACAGGATTGTGGCGCAGGCTTTCCAGGCTGCCGGCAAGATGCCAGCCGGTCTTGAGGAGCAATGGAAAAGTCGCTTGCAATTCATTGAAGCCGACCTGGATAACAACTATGAGCCGGACTATCTTGTTAAGGCGTTCTTCAGATCAGATATTTCAGATTGGGATCCATTTCACACAGGCTTATACTGGCTTGGGCGAGTTGGGGAGCGTTACATTATTGAGCCAATCGAAGAGGGTTACGATCTCGATTTTGAAATTGTCTCTCACCAAGATCTTAATGGCGATGGCTACCACGATTTGGCCTACACAACACGAATGTATTCCTCCAATTCTGGCGCAAAGGAGTTTCATCTCCTTACCCGGAAATCTGGCGAGTGGCAGACTCTACCTATCCTCGTAGAGCCGACATATCAACGCTATGATGATTGGTCAGCCGAGATCCTTTCAGACGGCAGTAGTGAATTGATCGCGCTCAACTTGGGCGGTCACTTCTGGGACTATGGCGATAATCTTTCATATCAGATTCATTACCGCTGGGCGAAAGATCAATTCACACCTATTCGAATTTCATTGGCAGCCGACTATCGAAGGCTGCAAGAACCAGCCGCTTTTGAATGGGTGAACCTCTTGATTGAGACCCATCAATTCACAGAAGCGCTGAGGACGCTCAAATTCACGGCGGAGAACAAGAGTCTTGCCCCTTATGCACTGTTCCGCCAGGGCATGATCCATCTCTACTTACGCGATGCAACTTCTGCGCGAAACGTTTGGGAGCGGCTACAGAATGAGTATCCCGATCAGCCCGTGACACAGAGTGTTTCTGCGTTGCTGCAAATGACAAAAAAGCCAGAGGATATTTGGCGAGTCTGTGCCTGGCTCAAACAGAATGTCGATCGGTGGCTTCCGCCGGGAATGACTGAGGAAAACGCAGAGGAGTTACCGATTCTTGATCGGTCGTACTGGTCGCCCCACCAGCTGTGTCGCACTAATCTCTTGGTCGAAGTGGGGCAATGGAGCCGCTTACTACCACTTGAGCGACAAGCCGCTCAAACAGGTCTGGCATTTAAGCTGCTTTCTACTGACTACGACCTTGACGGCGATCAACAACCAGATCCAATTGCCGCCATGGGCGGTTCCATCTGGGCCTTCTTGCCCGATGGCAATCGCTGGCGTCCGGTTTTGGCCTCGCGTGGATTGTATCAGTGGCATCCGCCAACCTACGGTGACTACTCCATTCCCGACACCGGAATTCGAGTGACTGATTTAGACGCCAACGGTCGCCCGGAAATATTGCTCTGGGATGCGGCCGATACCTTATTGTCCGAATGGGACGGACACCAATTTCAAAGCCAGAGATTGCCCCGTTCTGGTCGGAGCGCCCGACTCTCGCTCAAGTCGATAGGCGGTCGCCAGTACACTATCCAGATGACTGTGTTTGACTCCGACAAGCCAGACGCGCCGACTGGCGAAGAAACCTATCAGCTGCGCAACGGGATAGTTACGCGCCTGAATCCTCCGCCTGATCTATCAGCTGCGTCGGCCGCGCTCTCCAACGCCATCGAAGCAATGTATCGCAACCGTAATCCACGGCAGGCTCTGTCACTGCTTAAAGGCTACGCCTCCGCTGATCCATGGGAAGCCGGATTGGCTCGTTACCTGGAAGC
>JACRBO010000637.1 GCA_016219235.1 Chloroflexota bacterium | reverse complement strand
TATCTGCTGGAAGCGGTTGATCTGGCCGAGGCCGCGCACGACGAGATCAGCCGCTCGGTGTCGTTGTCCAATCTGGGCAGCCACGCGTATTACACGCGTCAATTCGAAGCGGCGCGCCACTATTTTCAGGCAAGCTACGACATCGACGCCGCTGTGGCCGATCGCCGCCGGATGGCCATCAACCTGCACAATCTGGCCTGCGTGGCGTGCGATCTGCAGGACTGGCCCCGCGCACTGGACATTCAACAAGATGCGCTGGCGCTGTTTACGGACATGGCGCACGCCGAAGGTGTCATGCACTGCCGCCACAATCTGGCGCGCATCCGATTGGGTCTGGACGATCTGCCGGAGGCCCGCCGGCACTTGACCGAGGCATTTCAGATCGGCGTACCGCTCGGTGCGGTGCGTGACTCGCTGGAAATATGCGTGACGGGCGCGGAACTGCTGCGGCGGGAAGGCCAACTCGATCGCGCTGCGACTGCGATCGGGCGCATACTCCGTCATAGCGCGGCAACGGCGGCCGTGATGGACGATGCCCGAACGGTACTGGCGAAACTGGCTGCAGACTGCGCGACACTGGCCGGCACCCAGCCCTCCAATACACCTGTCGCTGAGATCGTCGCGGTCCTCACTGACTGACATCAGAAATAGGTGGTGTTCTACTCACCCTGACAAACCCGGCATCAGCGAGCTGCTCATTCCAAAAGACCGCCACAAATACTCCAGCGGAAAGTCCGCGCCTACAGATGAGTGATGAGTAACCAGTAATGCGCAATGCTTACTGCGTGAAGTAGAGCCGTCGGGTGATCAGCATCATCCGGCGGCTGTGTGTGTACCGCAGACCTCGGGGGTTTTTATTGTCTGGCAGACGGGATTGGCTGGCGGATGAAACCTCCGAGGTCTGTTCAGGATGACTATGGCCGGGCGACGCGCTGCGTGAGTACCAAAGTGCTTGTTTTTCAGCCCTTTTCGACGCAAGGGTACTACCGACGGGCGCGGCTCAGTCCGATATAATCGGAGATAGTCAAGGGCCGTGAGGATGAGCAATGACCTATCGATCGTATCCTAAACGTAGTTGGCTGAGGCTGGTCGTGGTGATGTGGGCGGCCGTGATGTTAAGCGGGACCACCTGCGTGCAGGCGAACCAGGCGATTGTCGCGCCGACCGGCGATTATCGCGTGAATCTGCCGCTGGTGATGATGAGCGTGCAACCGCCCGCGCGCATTCAAAACATTTACGCGTTGTCGTCGAGCGTGGGGCGCTACGGCAAATTCGAAGTGGCGTTTACGATCTCAACCACGGCCGATAATGTGTACTTTCCGTATGATCCCGCCGCACCGATCGATCAATCGGGTGTGTCGGTCGATCTGCTGCTGACCACGCCAGGCGGCGCGGCACGCCAGACGCCGTGCTTTTTCCATCAACCCGTCGATGCCAACAGCGTGCCGGTGGGCCAACCCGATTGGCGCTGCCGCTTCGCGCCGGACGCGATCGGAACGTGGCACTATCGGGTGCAGCTAAGCGATCGGGCCGGCGCCGACACCAGCGCGGTGGCTAGTTTCAACGTGGTGGCATCGAGTAATCATGGCTTCGTGCGCGTCAGCCCCACCGATTCGCGTTACTTCGAATTCGATGATGGCACACCGTTCCTCACGCCGTTGATCAACGTGGAGTATGGCAATCCGCTGAACGGTCTCGATCTGATTCGCACTAACATTCCGAAGTGGGGGTCGAATGGCGTGCGCTTCGTGCGCTGGCTGCCCACGGGCGAAGGCGCGAATCATTTCGTGGTGCCGTACGGCGATGAATTGCGCGTGAGCTGGGGCTTTGGCCCGGCTTACACCGTGCCGTCAGTCGGCACGACCGATCAGTTTACGTTTGAGCCGTATTACTATTCGGGGCAGAGCGTGAGGGCGACCGCGGGTGCGCATTATCGTTTGAGTTTCCGCGCGCGCGTGACGGGTCAGAAAGTTTTCCGCCCGCAGTTGGGCAGTGTGGTGCGCGAGATTCGCGCGTCTGAGTGGGCGAACTACACGCTTGAGACGACGAGCAGCGGCGATTCGTTGGCGGTCTGGCTGCACGACGGTTACACTGAGAATGACACTACGTCGGGCGTGATCAATGTGAACGATGTCATACTCCAGCGCGATGAAACGGGGCAGGGCGGTTGGGGACCGAACCTGCTGACGCGCGGCGACCCCGACACGTATCAATTTGTCGATCAGGTGGGCGCGGCGCGGCTGGATGAGATCATGCGCTTGAGCGAGCCGGCCGGCGTGTATCACAAGTTGACGCTGTTCCACAAGAACGATCTGGTGTTAGGCCGGCTGCTGCCCGATGGCGCGGTCACCGAAGCGTGGGACATCAACCATTTCTACAGCGGCGACGGCGAGGTGGTGCGCTGGCTGGAGCAGGCGTATGCGCGGTATTTCGTGGCGCGCTGGGCCTACTCCACGGCGCTGCATTCGGTGGAACTGGCGAATGAAAACATGCTGACGCCTGAAAGTTACGACGCGGCTTATGCGGTGCTGAGCACCATCCGCGCTCTTCAGCCGCGCCACATCCTGCTGTCCAATTCGTTCTGGGGGTACTTCGTGCAGGGCTACTGGGCCGATCCGGTGTATGGCCCGTTGATGGATTACGCCGACAAGCACTGGTACGCGCAGCAGGTGAGCAGCGGCAATCCTGAGTTGGTGAGCGAGATTTACACCGACTCGGCGGCGAATGTGCGCGAGTGTCAACTGGCGTTCGTGAACTATCGTGACTGGTATGCGCAAGACAAACCGATCGTGCGCGGCGAGACCGGCGTGTGGTCGGACGACTGGCTGCCGCTGGATCTGGGCAATGGCGCGCCGACGTACTATCACAAGCAGTTGTGGGCGCAGCTGGGCGATAACTGCGGCGGCGAATGGTACACGGCTTATCTGGACGATCATAATCTGTGGGGCGATTACTTACGCTACGAACAGTTTCTGCAAAATGAGCCGCTCACCGATGGCACGTATCACGCCATCGGATCAGACCTTAACTCGATTGTGATCGCGGCCTCGACGGGCAGCGCGCGCGCGTGGGGGCAACTCTCGACGACGGGGCGCGGCGTGGTGTGGATCGATAATGCCAACGACACGTGGCAGCGAGTGGCGAACGGGCAAAGCGTGACAGCCGCCAACGCGACCGTGACCGTCAACGCCGTGCCGAATGGAACGTATCAGATCACGTGGTTCAACACTTCGACGGGCACGACGACTACGACCACACAAAATGTTTCGAACGGCCAACTCGCGCTGACCGTGTCGAATCTGACCCACGATGTGGCGGTGAAGTTTAAGAAGCAGTGAAAAGTGACGAGTGACGAGTGATGAGTGGAAGACAGCCTTTGGCGTCATTGCGAGCATCCTGAGCGGAGCGGCCTCTTTTCGCCGCGTAGTCGAAGGATGCGAAGCAATCTTAAAGTCAGTCAGCCAGAGATTGCTTCGCCGCCGGTGGCGGCTCGCAATGACGTTAGCGATCAGGAGCGGGTCGGATGGTATACTTTCACCCATGCCCGAACTCCCCGAACTGGAAGTGGTGTGTGATGTGTTGCAGCGCCGCGCGTCACGTCGCGGACATGCCGGAAGATCTGCATGCGCGCGCCAAGCTCGAACTCTTCGGCCTCGCCCAACTGATGCTGACCGTCATGCGCCAGAGCGCCGACGACGGCATGCACACCCACGGCGGCGCCGCCTGGAAGGCGCTGGCGCGGGCGCTGTGGCAGGAGGCGGGGGCGGGCTG
>JACRBO010000071.1 GCA_016219235.1 Chloroflexota bacterium | reverse complement strand
GGGTGCGCGATCTGAGTGAAGAAGGTCAAGAACGACAGCAGCAACGCGGCCGATAGAATCATTGGCAATTGATCGGTTAAACGCCGTGCCGGCGTATCGACGCGCCGCCAGGCGGCCCGCAACGGACCGCTCACGATCAGCATACCCGCCAGGGCCAACAACAGGTGCGTCGGGCTGAGCAATGCCTCGACGTTCTGCTCAATCCCGAAGAGCGTATGCCAGACCAAATCGCCCACGCCGCCAATCGCGAACAATGCCCCACCGATTAGCGATAGTCCATAGCCGATGGGCAAGGCCTGCCGCCAGGCAGAGCCGCGCATCATGGTGCGGATAAAGGCATTGAACAGGTACGCCGTTGCGGTTAAATGACCTGCATACAAGACGCCATGCCAGGGCGTGAAGAACGACTCGTCGGCCTGGCCGTGGGTGTGCGCCCAGCCATCGAGAAACAGCCCCGCCGTAAACCAGAGCGCCAGGGCGGTGACAACCCAATCGAAGCGCCGCAGGTTCAGCGTTGGAGCCTGGGCCTGATCGGCTGTGTGCGAATCGATGTGACCCGTGGTCAACTGTGTAGATGTCGTCATGTGATCGCCTCCCATTGACAATCTAAACGATTTGATATACTGTATTGCACAAGTTCTATCCTATTACATTTGCGAGGCGATGTCAACGATCAATTCACTTGACGTGTGACATATGTAATACGCAGCGCGGGTGTGTATCATTTCGGGAGGCGCAGCATGGAGGACAAAATCGATCGTCGAGTCAAGCGTTCGCAGAATCTTCTGGGTGAAGCTTTGATGTCGCTGATCCTTGAGAAAGGCTACGAACGAGTCACCATTCGTGACATCACCGAACGGGCCGATGTGGCCTATGTCACTTTTTTCCGGCACTATAAGAGCAGGGATGAATTGTTAGCACAGTGCTTGCAGACCGGCCTGCGCGATCTGCAAGCGCGCATCGAGGCGGCGGCCCGGCAGGCGCGCGTGAATGTATCGGCCGAAATGGAAGGTCAACTGATCTTCGAGCACGTCCGGGCGAACGGTCCATTGTATCGAGTCTTGATGCGCAGCCAGGGGGCCAGCCAGGTGCGTCAACAAACGTTGACGGCGATCGAAACTATTTTCCTGAACAGCTGCAAACCCCTCAGCGCCAGAGAGAAGCTGATTCCGCGCCAGATTGCGGCGCATCACATCGCGGCTTCATTGCTGTCGCTAATCGAGTGGTGGCTGGAGCACGAGATGCCGTATCCGGTCGAACGGATGGGGCAGCTGTATGACGCGCTCATCATTCACACCACGTTGACCGCGCTGTGAGAGTCAGCCACATCAACGCACAGAATACAGGCGCTTATTGCGCCGACATGTAAAAAAGATTGTCGATAGACCTATGCCGCAATGCCGCTCGTTTGGAACAGGTTGCGCATTTCGACTCGGATGGTTTCGTAATGAGCATCGATAGGGCTTTGATCCTTGGGCCTGGGTCCGCGTCCAGGTTTGCCAGCACCCGCGAGCACCGGCTTGATTACTTTGTCTCGCAGCACCAGCAAGGCCGCCCGTCCGGCGCCGTCTCGTACCGACGCGAAGTGCCGACGAGCAGGAATTTCAAGTCGCCCTTGCGGAGCTTGACGGCGACCTTGAGCAAGCGCTGCTCAAGATCTGGCAGCAGAATCCGCTGGCGCTGAATCGCAGCCTGCGATTCAGCTACGAAACAGGGAGCATTGAGTTGAAGGCACAAGGATCGCCGCGTTGGGGCGATCCTGTGAAGTGGTCGGTTGCAAGTTTACGCCGGAGATTATTCAAGGCTTAGATCAGGAATGTACGTTTACCAAAGTGCCCACCGGCGCCCAGTCAAACAGCCACTTCGCGTCCGGGGTAGGCGTGTTGACGCAACCGTGGCTCATGGGCTGGCCGAAGTTGTTGTGCCAATATGTGCCGTGAATGGCGTAGCCTAGATAGAAATACATGACGTACGGTACATCGGGCAGATAATACCCGGGGCCAAACATTGTCTGGGCTTCATATTTGAAATAGGTGCGATACTGGCCGAGCACGGTCGGGGTGGCGGGCAGTCCGGTGGAGACTGTGACCCAATACACAGCGGTGTCACCTTCGTAGGCCACCAGCCGTTGCGACGTCAAGTTGACGTCGATCCATTTTTCGCCGTTGCCGACAGGTGATACAACTTCCGGTTCTGTGTAGGGTGTCGGCGTTGGCGCGGGCAATGGCGTCTCAGTGGGCGGCGCGGGTGTTGCAGTTGGCGTTTCAGTCGGGATGGCTGTCGGCGTGGCTGAGGGCATAGCCGTGGGGGTGTTCGTCGGCAACGGTGTCGCGGTTGGTGTGGGCGTGTTGGTGGCCGTAGGAACGGCCGTCGAGGTGGGCGTGATCTGCGCCACAGCATTGGCAATGGCGGTTTCCGGTTGACTTAACAGCCAGGCTGAGGCAGCCAAGCCGCATAACAGCAGCACGGTGGCGATGAGCCCTAACAGCACTGAGCCGGTATGCGATGTGCCAGTGGATGCCGATGGCGCGGCGGATTCCGCCGGCGGGGCAGACGGTTCGATCGGGGCGGGGGCAACCGCGGCGGCTGCCGCGGCCCGATTGTCTGATCCACCCGATCGAGCGCGCTTGCGCGCCCATCGAATCGCCGCTTTGGCACGCTCGTTCTTCGGTTCAATCTCCAGTACGCGCGCCGCATAGCGCAGACTTTCCTCCGCCGTTTCACTCAGGCCCGCCAGCCATAGCAACGCCGTCACATTCTTCGGATCGCGTTCCAGCGCCTTTTCAAAGAACTTGCGGGCGGCGGCAGGATCTTCCTGCGCCAGACGCATGCCATAGTCCAGCACTTGATTCACAGTCAATTTGGGGTTGTCGGTCATGGCTGATTGTCCAGAAAACACAAAATGCCGTTGGCGATGCCTTGCGCGGGCAGGTCGGGTTGTTTCACGATCATATCATAATCAAGGTATAAAAAGCCAGTCTCGACGATGGCCGCCGGTGTGTCGGCGTGGACTTCCGAAAATGAGTGATAGGAGGTCATGTCGGGCGTGATGCTGTTTTCGTGAAAGGTCATTTTGGTGGCTTTGGCATATTCCTGAATGAGACAGGTGACCAATCGGTCTTCCGTGGTCGGGATCGCACTGGCGACCGATCGGGCCACTTTGAAGCCGCTGGCGGGTGGATCGGCATCGACCGGCTCGCACGAGTCCGCGTGGATCGAGAGCAGTACATCGGCTCGATAGTTGGTGAGGCGGCTATCGAACTCTTGCAAGAGATCGGTCCACACGCCTTTAGCGCGC
>JACRBO010000070.1 GCA_016219235.1 Chloroflexota bacterium | reverse complement strand
GTTGTACTTCGATGTTTTCCCAACCTCAGGCAAGTACGTGTTTTGCGTCCTGCCCCCTGACATCGGCCCGGACCGGGCCGGCCTGCGCCAAGAGCGGGGAAGGATCGCATAGATATACTGGCGATCCGGTCAATGGGTGGATGTGAGCGATAACCAGCGCTCCCCAGCCTGCGTCAGATCGACGATCTGGCGGCGAAACCTCAACCAACAACGGGCCATCAGCGCCCTACATATCGTGCGACTTAAGAGGTAAACCGGATTTTCAATCGCGTGCCTGACAGACGGGGTGCGCCTACGCACGGGAGGCCAAGAGTATGGGGACAACTTCATGGCGGGGACAGATCGATCGAGCGCATCTGCCCAACCCCGATATTCTCGCGATAGAGATCGTCGAAGACTTGCAGGCCGCGCTGGAACAATTCAGCGAGATTGCGGAAGATCTAACGGAGTAAACAACCCTGTTCCAGATTGGCGTGGCGTTCCAACATCTGCGCCGCGTCGACTCCGGTCCGCTGCATCAACCTTAGGATGAGGCTGTCGCACAGGATAAGCAGGGATTGTTCAAACAGGGAGCCCATGGGCTGGAATGACCCCTCGGCCTCCCTGAGCGATGGTGCTGGAATGACGATCCGATGATCGGCCAACTCGGCTAGAGGCGAAGTCGCATCCGTCGTGAAGAGCAGAAGTTGGGCGCCCCGCTGTCGAGCCATTTCGGCTGCCGCCAGCAGGCCGGCGGTCCGACCCGAACCCGAACCGAGGATCAGCAAGTCTGCTGCCAGGATGCTCGGCGTAGTGGTCTCGCCTACGACATAGACAGTTTTCCCCACATGCATCAGCCGCATGCCCAGGGCGCGCATGCACAGGCCGCTTCGCCCCGCGCCAGCCACAAAAACCCGTGGGGCAGTTTCCATCAGCAACACGGCTTGAGTCAGGCTTTCAGTTGAGACCGGACGCAAACAGACTGCTACTTCGGCAAGAACCTGCTCAATGACTGATTCCATTTTGGTCGATGGGGTGTTCAAGCGTAACTACTCAGCCACGTCATTGCGAGCGTTTTGCGCGAAGCAATCTCCTTGTCAGTCAACGAATATTGCGAGCCGTGCTGGAGATTGCTTCGTTGCAGACAGCGCTCCTCGCAACACTTGCACCCACTGCGTGCAGTGCGGTGTGACGGATCGTAAACTAAAGTGGAAAGTGACTGCTCAGGCATAACGGATTTCTAACAGAAATCTACGGTTGGTCATACAGCCATTGGCTATACTCATGTCCATGACTCTTTTGCCCTTACCCACCGATGATGAAGTGCGTGCGGTTTATCGCCAAGGCGAAGACGCGGTCGTCGTGCGATTCGGTGAAATGCGCGCGATGATTCGTCAGTTAGAAACCCGCGTTCAAGCCTTGGAAGACCAGCTGGCCAAGAACAGTCGCAACAGTGGCCAGCCGCCCTCCAGCGACGGACTCCGGAAACCGCGCACCCAGAGCCTGCGCACGCGCAGTGGCAAGTCGAGCGGTGGGCAGCCTGGCCATGTGGGTGACACCTTGCGGGCCGTCGACTCGCCGGATCATGTTGAAGTCCATAACGTGACCGAATGCGAACAGTGTCACGCCGCGCTCACCACGGTTGCGGTTCAGGGACATGAACCGCGCCAAGTGTTTGACCTGCCCGAGGTGCGGCTGGAAGTCACGGAACATCGCGCCGAGATCAAAGCCTGTCCGCAGTGCGGGCATATCACCCAGGCCGCCTTTCCCGCGGACATCAGCCAGCCGGTGCAATATGGTCCGCACCTCAAAGCGCAGGCGGTCTACTTTAACCAGTATCACTTTATCCCGCTGGGGCGCACCCGCCAACTGCTCGCGGATCTGTACGGCCAGGCGCTGAGTGAGAGCACGATCGTCGACGCCGGCGTCTTGTTGGCTGCGCGGGTGTTGCCCGTCACCGAGCGTATCAAGATGCACTTGACGACTCAAGCCGCGGTCGTGCATTTCGATGAAACCGGGTTACGCGTTGAAGGCCGCCTGCATTGGCTACATTCCGCCAGTACGGCCCAACTCAGCTACTACCGCGTACAGGCCAAACGGGGCGCGGTCGCGATGGATGCGATCGGCATTTTGCCGGAACTGCACGGGCGGGCGATCCACGACCACTGGGTACCCTACTTTCACTATACGACCTGCGCCCATGCGCTGTGCAATGCCCACCACCTGCGTGAGTTGAAGTTCATCACCGAACAATATCAACAGCCGTGGGCGTCCGAAATGAGCACCCTCCTCGTGGACATCAAAGACGCCGTCGAGCGCGCTCACCCGCGACAGGACCAGTTGACGCCCGCCCAACTCGCGGGGTTTGAGTCCCGGTATGCGCACGCCTTGGAGCACGGCCGTCGGGCCAACCCGCCCCGCCCGGAATCGGCGCGTCCGCCCGGCCAGCGGGGCCGGTTGAAGCAAAGCCCACCGAAAAACCTGCTCGACCGCTTGACTGGACATCAAGCCGCAGTGCTGGCGTTCATGTATGATTTTAAGGTGCCGTTTGACCACAACCAGGCTGAGCGTGACATTCGGATGATGAAAGTCAAGCAGAAAATATCCGGCAGCTTCAGGACCCTCGAGGGAGCGCAGACGTTCGCAACGATTCGAAGCTACTTCTCGACCGCGCGCAAAAATGGTCAGCGCCTCTTGGCCGCCACAATGGCGGCCTTAACTGGCACACCGTATATACCGCCGATGTTGGCGACTCAATCAGCAGGAATAACCGGCTGAGTAGTCACCAATTGTTGTAGGCTCATTCGGTGAATCAAGGAACTACCAAAACTGCCAAGAGTGAGGCTAACAACGCCTTGCCGCGGCGTCGCACATTATGCACGAATTCAAAGAAGGCTAAATACAACGGCAGTTTTTCTTGCGAGAGGCCGCGATGCGGACGGAGCCAAGAGCGCAACAAGGACCAGAAGCCTTCCAGGGTGTTGACATGCACTTCATGGAACCCATCGCCATCTTCGTCGCGGGCATATTCACCGGCCGAATGATTCACGGTCTTGTGCGTGTAGCCCGATGCGCCCAGATGATTGTAAATGTCGTACTCATCGGTATACACGCGGCTACCCGCTTGAATCGTTTGCTGGATGAGCGGCTCAATGGTTACGCGTTGAACATTGGGTAACATGGCGATGACGACCTCACCATCCCGTTGGAGCATCCCAAAGATCGGCGGCTTCTCGTCAGCTAAGGTCCCACGCCCGCGTTTGCCTTTCAAGCGACGTCGGCGGCCCTTGCGGCCTAATTCCGCCACAATTTCAGGATGACCTTTATGCCCGGCGATCACATACACCTCGTCCAGTTCAACGTCACCGCTGAGGGAAACTGGCTTTTTTTATCTCAATGCCTTCACGCAGATGGGTCGCCATATCGTGCGCGTCATCGGGATCCAAATCCAACTCAGCGGCAATCTGTTGGGTGGAGAGATTCAGGCCCATGAAATACAGACACAAGACCCATGTGCGCAACGGTTGGTGATGGCCTTCAAAAACCGTGTCGGTTAAATCATCGAACTGTCGCCCACAGGCCCGACACTGGTAGCGTTGTCGATGGGCCTGATGCGTGTGAAAGCCGCGCTTGGTAATCTCCGCGGCCGAGCAGGCTGGACAGCGAACACTCTCCGGCCACCGCAACTGGCGCACCGCTTCATAGCATTTCGCTTCATCGATAAGGGTCTGAATATTCACGAGCATATGCCACACCAGGTAGGGAGGATGGGGTAATCTTACCGCAAATTTCGCCGCCTCCTTGAAACACCGATTGAGCCATGAATTTATATGGCGACAGTGCCGGCTGGCTGGCCGTGTATGATGAGCGCGATAAGTACCATGCTGTCGCCAGTCGCGCTTTTCAAATACTGCTCGATCAGCCGGTCAGTTTTGTTGTGACCGATTATGTGATCGCCGAGACATTGACATTGATGCTGGGGCGACTGGGTCATCGCAAAGCAGTCGCGTTTGGTGAATGGCTGGTGAACTCATCGCAAGTCAGGCAAATCCATGTCGATATGGATTTGTGGGACGAAGCCTGGCGGTTGTTCAAGAAATACGACGACAAAGAGTTCTCGTTCGTGGATTGCGCCAGTTTTGTCGTCATGCGGCGCGAACATCTCGTCGATGCTTTCACGTTCGATCGGCACTTTGAGCAAATGGGCTTCCGGTTGTGGCCCGGATTGAAATAGGGGGAGACTTTGTCCAAGTTTAACAGCAGTTATATTCCGAAATCGGCGCTGGTGATTCACGCGCATCCCGATGATGCCGAATTTACCGTGGGGGCGACGTTGGCCAAGTGGGCCAAAGCGGGTTGTGAAATCACGCTGTTGCTGATCACCAGCGGCAATGTAGGCACGCACGATCCGCAATACACCCGCGAGACGCTGGCCCAGACGCGCGAGGCCGAGCAGATGGATGTGGCGCATTTGTTGGGCATTCAGCACGTGGTGTTTCTGCGGCACGATGATTGCGCCGTGCAGCCCACGCTGGAGTTAAGCCGCGAACTGGTGCGCGAGATTCGCAGCCGCAAGCCGGAAGTGGTGTTGTGCGGCAGCCCCGAAGGCTGGTTCTACGGCGATGAATACATCAACCATCCCGATCATCGTGCAGCTGGCGCAACGGCGCTGGAAGCCGTCTTCCCGCGTGCGGAGATGGAATTGTTCTGGCCGGAAGAGGGGCCGGTTCACAAAGTCCACGCCGTCTATGTACACGGCACGGCGGAAGACAACGTGGCGATCGATGTAGCCGATTGGCTGGAAACGAAGATCACCGCGTTGAAACTGCACAAGAGCCAATTGGGCGACTGGGATCCCACTGAGATGATCGCGCAGTGGGCGAAGGAAGAAGCGAAGGCTTTCCGTAAGCGCATGAAGGCGAAGAGCATCAAGGTCAAGGCTGATGACGGCGGCAAGCTGAAGCGGGTAGAGACCTTCCGGGTGATGACGCTGGTCGATCAACCGCAAGAATCATGACAAGATGACAAGATGACAGGCTGACACGATGACAAGGTGATGTTTAGCAATCATCATTCAACAATCAGAAATCAGCAGTCAGCTAATGGAGAGCGATGGCAAAGTTTGATAGTGACTGGGTTCCGCAATCGGCGATGACGATCTTTGCGCATCCCGACGATATGGAGTTTTCGTGCGGCGGCACGCTGGCGAAGTGGGCGAAGGCGGGCTGCGAAATCACGGTGGTGTTGTGCACGAGCGGCAACGTCGGCACACACGATGCTTCTTTCACGGAATACACGTTGGCGGCGCTGCGCGAAGTTGAGCAGAAGAACGCATGTGATGTGCTGGGTGTGAAGCACATCGAGTTTCTGCGCCACGATGACAGCCGTCTGGTGGCCGATTTGATGCTGCGCCGCGAACTGGTGCACCTGATCCGCAAATACAAGCCTGAAGTAGTCTTCTGCGGCGACCCGAATCTGGTGTTCTGGGGCAACAATCGCATTAACCACCCCGATCACCGCGCGGCGGCATTAGCAGCGTTGGACGCAATCTTCCCCTGCGCCTCGATGGAACTGTTGTGGCCCGAAGAAGGCCCGGTGCACGAAGTCCACGGCGTGTACGTGCGCGCGTTCGAGAATCTGGACACGTGGATCGACATCAGCGACACCGTTGAACTGAAGATAAAGGCGCTGCGCGAACATCATTGCCAACTCGATGGCATGGCCCAACTCGAAGAGATGATCCGCCAGCGCACGGCCGATGCGGGCAAAGAGCAGGGCATGGCGTTTGCGGAGAATTTCCGCGTGGTGAGGCTTAAAGAATGACAAATTGAAAATGACAAATGACAAACCAGCTTCGTGTATTCGGCATTTGTCATTAGTCATTGTTCATTTGTCATTGGCAAGGATTGCTCATGACTGACTTTCTCGATCGTTTGAAGCGCGGCCCGATACTGTGCGACGGCGCGATGGGCACGCAGATTCACGCGCGCGGCACCTCGTTTGAGCATTGTTTTGACGAGTTGAACCTGTCGCAGCCGGAAGTGATCCTCGACGTGCATCGCACTTACGTGGAGGCCGGCGCGGAGATCATCGAGACGAATACGTTCGGCGCGAACCGCTTCCGCCTGATCGAGCACGAACTGGAAAACAAGATCGCCGCGATCAACCAATCGGGCGTGCGGCTGGCGCGCAAGGCGGCGGATGAATCGCGGCGCAAGATCTATGTCGCGGCCTCGATCGGCCCGCTGGGCGTGCGCCTTGCGCCGTTGGGTCGCGTCAGCGCGATCGAGGCGTTTGAGGCTTTCAAAGAGCAGATCGCTGCCATCGCGAGTGAAGGCGTCGATGCGTTCATCGTCGAGACGTTCAGCGATCTGGGTGAGATCACGCAGGCGATCAAAGCGGCAAAAGAGGTCGCGCCGGATGTGCCCATCATCGCGCAGATGACGTTTACGGAAGACGGCTGCACGCCGCTGGGCGACGCGCCCGACCTGGTGGCGAGAACACTGATCGAGTTGGGTGTAAATGTCATCGGCGCGAATTGCAGTGTAGGCCCGGCGCGGCTGCTCCCCGTGATTCAAACACTGGCGCGTCACGCGCACGCAAGCGAACGCACGCCGCTGGTGTCGATTCAGCCGAACGCGGGTTGGCCGCAGCGTATGGGCCCACGCCTGGTGTATCCCGCCACGCCCGAATACTTCGGCGATTATGCGCGGCGCTTTTTGAACGCGGGCGCGACGATTGTCGGCGGGTGCTGCGGCACGACGCCCGGACATATCCGCGCGATGCGGGCTGTGCTGGATGAGGCCGAACTGCACGGCGTGACGCGGGTGCAGATCAGCGTGCCGCGCGGTGGCGCACTGTCTGAAGCGGTGCCGAGTGAGCCGATTGCGCCGACGCAGCTGGCCGAGAAGTTTGCCGACAGGAAGTTTGTCATTGGAGTAGAGGTCGATCCGCCGCGCGGGCACAACGCCAATCGCATCATCGAGGCGGCGCGCGAATTGAAGCGCGCGGGTTTCGACGTGGTCAACATCGCGGACACGCCGATGGCGCGCATGCGGATGAGCGCGTGGGCGCTGGCGCATTTGATTCAGCGCGATACGCAAATGGAAACCGTGCTGCACTTTCCGACGCGCGGCCGCAACCTGCTGCGCGTGCAGAGTGACCTGCTGGCCGCGCACGCGCTGGGCGTGCGGAATCTGCTCGTTTTAATGGGCGATCCGCCGTCGGTGGGCGACTATCCCGAGGCGGGCGATCAGCATGACATCGTGCCATCGGGGTTGGTGAAGTTGATCAAGGGCAGTTTGAACACGGGCAAGGATTCGGCCGGGATCTCGATTGGACCGGCCACGTCGTTTCACGTGGGTGTGGCCGTGAACTTCTATCCGCCCGATCTGGAACGCGAAATCAAGACGTTTCGCAAGAAGATCATGGCGGGCGCGGACTTCGCCGTGTCGCAGCCAATCTTCGACGTGACGCCGGTGCGGGCGTTCTTGCAGCGCTATTGCGATCAATTCGGCGAGGTGCCGATCCCCATCATGGGCGGCGTGCTGCCGCCCGCCTCATTGCGCAACGCCGAGTTTCTGCACAACGAGTTGCCCAGCATCATCCTGCCGGACTGGACGCTGGAGCGCATGCGCAAGTCGAGTGACGGCCGCAAGGAAGGGATCAAGATCGCGCGCGAAGCACTGGAGCAGTTGCGCACA
Organism: Chloroflexota bacterium; assembly: GCA_016219235.1. Next base: position 5,467 of record JACRBO010000070.1, on the reverse strand, counting down.
TTGGTGCAGGGCGTGTACGTGATGCCAATGTTCGGGCGGTATGATTCCGCGGCGGAAGTGATTGAAGTAGTGAAGTGATGCGTAATCCTGTAGGCGCAGACTTTCCGCTGGAATGAGGCGCTGTTTCCGCTGGAGTTGCACGGATTTCTGCTGGAAAAGGATGATCTTTCCGAAAAAGCATGAGGTTTTCCGCTGGGCCGTGTTAACGGGAGGCTGGTTCGAGGCCACTCCAAAATATCGCCACAGGGGGCGATAGAAGCAATACGGGCCGGTAGATCATCTACCGGTCCGTATCTGTGTCAGGCTCTTAAGTTGCTTGTCCTCTCATCTCTCTCTTCCTCAACCTTTCCTCCCGCTTCTCCCAGTCCGGCAGGTAGGCATACAGATAACTTTTGAACAGCCGGCCATGATGCGGCGTGAGCAAGTGCACCAACTCATGCACGACCACCAGATCGATCAGGTCGCGCGGCAGAGTGCAGAGCGTCGCGTTGAGGGTAAGGCGGCCGGCGGTGCTCATCGACGCCCACTTGCGCCGCATCGCGCGCACGTAGACGTGCGGCATCTTCACATCCATGCGCGCGGCCCAATCCTGCACGATCCAGCGCAGGTCGGCTGGCTTCACGTGCGGTTTGGTGCGCCGCGCTTGTCGCGTCACCATGCAGCTAAGCCACCCGCTGCAGGCCGAGGATTGCGTCTACACATCCGACAGGCGCTTGTAGAACACCAGCGGCAGGATGAAGTCCTTGTACTTCGGCGCATCCGTCGCGCCGCGAATCTTGCAAGCGGCATCCCACAGCCACTGCTCCATCGCCGGCAGATCGAGCGTCACGTCTTCCGGTGAGCTGACGGGCAAAATCGGCGGCGCGGCTTTCGCGGCTATCGCGCTCTTCTTCTTGTGTGGCTTCACTGCTTTGGGTTTGGCAGAACGGGGCAACGTGGCTCCCTGTGTCGTATGGGGTCTCTGGAAAAACTGCGGCTTTAACACCGTTAGTCTTCGCGCCGGCTGTGGGGACAGCGCGGAGCGATTTCATTGGCGCGGGGAGTATATCACAACCGATTCGCTGGCCGCAACGAACGGGGCCATCATCTCATGATTAAGGGCAGAAAGAGGCGCGCGCGCTGACCGCAACGATCACGGTCTGGCTGATTGGCATGGACCAATACCCTTCGTCATCTTGCACGCTGAGGACCAGTTCGTGCTGGCCCACCGGCAACAGCGCAGGCTACGCCTTGTTTTTGAGATGGCCTTACGCTACAATGCTCGGCAGTCTTAAGCCGATGTGTGCACGATCAGCCAGTCATGCCCAACCCACGTGTGTCCAGCCTACTGCAACAATTGCGCGCGATCGCGTTCCTGAAAACGCTCGATCAGCCGACGCTCGAATCTTTGGCGCGCGACGCGCTCTGGCGCGAATACACCACCGGTGAAGTCGTCTTTGTCGAAGGCGAATCGTCGTCGGGGCTGTATGTGCTGCACACGGGCTGGCTCAAGGTGATGAAGACCTCCGCCGAGGGCCGCGAACAGGCGCTGCGCTTTATCGGGCCGGGCGAAACCTTCAACGAGATCGGCGTGTTTGCCGATCGCCCCAACCCGGCCACGGCCATCGCGCTGGAACCGACCGGCATCTGGCTCTTGCGCCGCGAGGCGGTGCTCGATCTGCTGCGCACCCGACCCGACTTTGCCCGGCACGTGATCGCCAATATGGCCGATCGGGTGATCGATCTGGTGGCGCTGGTGGCGGATCTGTCGCTGCGGCCCGTGACAGCCCGATTGGCCCGGTTGCTGCTCGAAGACGCGACCGGTGATGTGCTGCATCGACCGCGCTGGTACACGCAGACCGAACTGGCCGGCCGTCTCGGGACGGTCCCCGATGTCGTCCAGCGCGCTCTGCGCGGTCTAGAAAGCGAGGGCGCCATTGAAGTCCACCGGCACGAAATCCACATTCGTGACCGGGCCGCGCTGGAGAAGTTGACGGCGTAGATCGAATTCCGCCCGATCCGACTTAAGTCGGCGACAACGCCTCGCTCAAGTGATATGCTTCAGCCATCACTTGAGCGAGGCGCTTTTTCCGGGCGAGGCATGGAATGGGAGTAATTGAACAGCCGGCGCAGGTCGGTCGGCCCGTACCGATCATTGCTCCTGACTTGTGCGATGGCTGCGGTTTGTGTGTGAAAGCCTGCCCGACTGGAGCACTGGCGCTGGTCGGCCTACTGGCCGTCGTCACCCGCCCGGAGGCATGTGAATACAGCGGCTACTGTGAGCGCATCTGCCCGGCGCAAGCGATCACACGCCCCTTTCAGATCATGCTTGTGTCGAACATCGACCGGAGGATTGAATGACACCGATAGTGTACCCCGACTGGAAAGCGAAAGCCGTCTTTTCGGCCGCTGGTCCGCAGCCGCAAATTCTGGCGGAGCTGGACAAACTCAAAGTAATTCTGGGCGGCCTTGAAGCGGGACAACAGATACCGCACCATCCAGAAGGGCTGGCGATGTACTACTTCCTCGAAGGCACGGGCTGAATGACGGTCGAGGATGAACGCTTCACAATCCAGCCGGGAGCGATAGTAATTACGCCCGCGGGCGCGAAGCGCGGGGTGGAAGCCGAAACGCGACTGGCCTTTTTGGCCGCGCGGACGACCTGATATGAGCCACGCCTTTTCAATGTAACGCGAGGCAATACAGACAAGGAGACCACAATGCAATTCGTCAAGTTCATGACCAGTGGAATGGGGCGCGGTGCGCGCATCGTGTTGGGCCTCGTCATTCTGAGTTTGGGGCTGCTGGTCGTGCAAGGTACGCCGGGCACGATCATGGCCGTGGTGGCGCTCATCCCCATCGCAGGCGGCATGTTTGACTACTGCCTCGTCGGGGCCGCGCTGGGCTATCCCTTCTGGGGCGCGGAAGCGCGCAAGAAACTGGCCGGCAAATAGGTCGGCTGTTGTGGACAGACTCAAGGCTTTACTTATGGCGCGGGCGAGCGGCCGTTCGCGCCGTAGCCCACGCCCCCATATTGTGAGATACACCATGAAACGGATTACTCTACTCGGGCTGGTGTTGGCGTTCGCATTGGCAGCGTGCAGCACCCCGACTGCTCAAACCTCAACCCTGTCGGCAAGTGGTCACGGCCCAGGCATGGGGGCCGGAATGATGCAGCGTCATAGTGCGCCGATTCCAACTGCATATTCGGGGCTGGTCAATCCCATCGCCGCTGATGCAGACTCGCTGGCGCGCGGCGCGACGGTCTACGCCGCCTACTGCGCCACCTGTCACGGCGATGGCGGCATGGGCGACGGCCCGGCGGGCGCAGCGCTTGACCCCGCGCCCGTGCCGGTGGCTCACACCAGTCAGATGATGGGCGACGATTATCTTTTCTGGCGCATCAGCGAAGGTGGTGTCGCGTTCCAAACGGCCATGCTCCCCTGGAAAGGCACGTTGGATGAGCCGGCTCGTTGGGATGTGATCAACTACGTGCGCGCGCTCGGCACAGGTCAAGTCGCGCCAGAACGAGCGGTGGGTGGCGCCGCTTTCGATCCACAGGCAGAAGTCGCGCTGCGCACCGAGGCGCTGGCGCAAGCCGTCGCGCAGGGCGTTATCACGCGCGACGAGGCCGATACCTTCACCGTAGTTCACGCGGCGCTGGACAACCACCTGGCGGCCAATCAGCCCGCGCCCGGCACCGGCAACCCGGTTGAACGGCAGACGGTGATGCTGGCTGAACTGGTCACGGCCGGAACGATCGCGCAGGCCCAGGCCGACGCTTTCACAGACATCCACAATCGGCTGCACGAAGCCGGGTTACTGCCATAGCTTTTCCAGGGTAAAAGCAGCGTTTCCCTCTTCAACGCAGCAGATGGTTGTGCCTCGGGCGAGATGGCTGGAGCAGTGCCTGGCACCATTGAGAGTAAGAGATTATGCAGATCACCAAAGATACTCGGATATCCGACCTTCTGACAGAGTACGGCGACATTGCCGAAGTCATGGAAGTCTTTGGCATCAAGCGGGTGGGCGGCTACTCGTTGCGATTGTTCATCGCGAAGGCGCTCACCGTTGAATGGGCGGCGCGGATTCACCGCGTGCCGTTGGACAAGTTTCTAGGGACATTGCGGCGAGCGGTTGTAGCCAAAAACGAGTGTGCTCCATAGTGAAATCGCACGACTGTTGCTTCATAAAACAACAAGGAACCGTGTCATGTTCAACCCGTACCTGCTGATGACGCTGCTGTATATCGCATTGGCCGTGTTGGCCGCACTGGACTCGTCGCTGGCGGGCCTGAACGTCCTGCCCTGGTTCAACGGCCTGCGCTGGCTGCGCGTACACCTGATTACGCTCGGCACGCTGACCGAGGTCATCTTTGCGGTACTGCCGGGTCTGGTCGCGGATCGCGCCGGTCAGCCGCGACCCAAAACGCGCTGGGATATCTGGTTGACGCTCAACGCGGGCTTGCTCATCCTGTTGATCGGCATCCCGCTGGTTAACGCCGTGCTCATCTTCACCGGCGGCACCCTGGTCTTCATCGCGGCGACGCTGTTGATCGCGCAATTGAACTACCTGCGCAAAACGACGCCCACTTCGACTTTGACCGGACGCAGGTTCTATCTGGCCGGTTTAAGCTATTTGCTGCTGGGCATCATCGTCGGCACCGGCCTGTGGCTAGGTTGGGGCGCGGCGCTGCGTATCGCGGTGCCTATCGAGGTCCACATCCACGCCAATAACTGGGGCTTCATGTCGCTGGTCTTCGCCGGACTGCTGGTCGACCTGTCGTCGAGCTTCACGAAGCGCCCGTTGGCCTGGCCGCGCTCCATCAAGCCGATCTTTTGGATGATGACGTCAGGCGCGTTTCTGCTGGTACTCGGCCCCTGGCTGAAAAACGAGGCCTTTTCGGTGCCCGGCATTGTGCTGCACCTCAGCGCGACCGGCTGGCTCCTGCTGAACGTGATCAAGCCGGTGTGGGCCGACCGCCGGAAGTGGTCGCCGGGTTTCTGGCACATCATCACCGGCTACGTGTGGATCATTGCGCCGGTGTTAGTCGCCCCGCTGATCATCCTTAAAGTGCCGGGCTTCCCCGGCGCCGGCATCGAGCAAAACGCGCCACAGGCATTGATTTATGGCTGGGTGCTGCAATTCGGTTATGCGCTGGTACCGTACCTGTTCGCGCGCTTCTTCCTGCCCGATCGCGCCGCCCGGCTGGGCGGCAACTGGTTCAGCCTGATAACCGTCCACGCGGGTGGCGTCCTCCTCTGGGCCAGCATCTTCGCCGGCGATGCGCAGCCAACACTGCATGCCATTGCCTATGCGTTCTGGGCTGCCTCACTGGCGCCGATCGTGCTGGACCTGTGGCGCATTGCGCGTGAGGGACTGGGGGGTTTCGAGCACGCGGCGGGTGGGTCGATCACCGATGGCCCTACCGAGGCCAACTGAGCACGGCCTGCTCTGCGCCCGGATCCAACTATCGGTGCAGACATCG
>JACRBO010000636.1 GCA_016219235.1 Chloroflexota bacterium | reverse complement strand
GCGTCGCGGCGCGCGGCCGAAGTGTACGAGATGCAGATTCTCGAAGAGGGCATCGAGGACGACGAGGCCAACTATACGCGCTTCGTGGTGCTGGCACGCGAACCGATCGTACCGGCGGCCCCCGCCAAAACCTCGATCGTGTTTACCCTGAAGAATGTGCCCGGCGCGTTGTTCAAAGCCTTGAGCGTCTTCGCGCTGCGCGACCTCGATCTCACCAAGATCGAATCGCGGCCGCTGGCGGGCACGCCGTGGGACTACCTGTTTTATCTCGATTTTGTCGGCAGCCGCGCCGATATCAACGTACAGCGCGCGCTCGATCACTTGAACGAATACGCGACGACATTGCGTGTGCTCGGCTCTTATGCGCGAGATATGTAATCGGACACAGATGAACACAGATTACACAGATCAAAAACGACACTGTAGCAAGAACACCGGAGCCAGCAGCATTCGCAATGGGTTTCGCTTGATTTCAGCGCATTTGTGGTACGAAAGCCACTTCTTCCGGCGGTGATGCTATAGTGTCTCAAAAACCATCTGTGTTTATCTGTGGAATCTGTGTCCAATAAGGAGTTTTCTTCATGGGCATGGAAAGCCGTTTCATCTGGATGGATGGCAAGTTGGTGGAATACGCCAACGCCACCGTGCATTTTCTGAACGTCGGATTGCATTACGGACTATCGGTATTTGAAGGCATTCGCTGTTGCAAGACCGAACGCGGCCCGGCCGTGTTTCGATTGCCCGAACATGCCGAACGCCTGATCGATTCGGCGCACGTGCTGGGCATGCGCGATCTGCCGTGGAGCGCCGAGGATGTGGCGCAGGCGATCGTGCAAACGATCGCGGCCAATGAATTTGACGAGTGCTACATCCGGCCCGTGATCTGGCTTAGCGAAGGCGGCTGGAACATCAATGTCGATGGCGGCACGCCGCATCTGGGCATCGCGGCATGGGCGTGGGGCGCGTATCTCGGCGAAGCGGCGATCGAGTCCGGTATCCGCGCCAACATTTCATCCTATACACGGCATCATGTCAATGTCACTATGACGAAGGCCAAGATCGGCGGCAACTACGCCAACTCGGCGCTGGCAAAAACCGAGTCGGTGCGACTGGGCTTTGATGAAGCGATTATGCTTGATCCACAAGGCTACGTGGCCGAATGTACCGGCGAGAACATCTTCGTCGTGCGGCACGGCAAGATCGTCACGCCGCCGCCGACCACGATTTTGGAAGGCGTAACCCGTGATTCACTGATCGTCATCGCGCGCGATCTGGGCTACGAGGTCACCGAGCAGATGATCAGCCGCGATCAACTCTACATCGCCGACGAGGTCTTCGTGTGCGGCTCGGCGGCAGAGTGTATCGCCTTGCGCGAGATCGATTTCCGCGTCATCGGCTCGGGCAAGATGGGGCCAGTCACGCGGCGGATTCAGCAGGCGTATCAGGCGGCGATTCACGGGCAAGACGCCGGTTACAGGCATTGGCTGACGCCGGTCAAAGCGTAGACATCAGGGCAAACAAATACGGCGAGTCCACGCGAAGCGGCTCGCCGTTTTTGTTGAACGCCGTCAGTTATGACAGCGCGTTCTCTTCCGCGTTCGATTTTAGCCGCGTGAGCGACACATCCGTCGGCACACCTTCCAGCGTCTCTTCGACGATCTGCGCGACCACAGCTTTCAGATCATTCGTGCGCGCGAAGGTTGCCAGCTGCCGATCGGCGCTGGTGCCTTGCTCGATCATCTTGTACGCATATTCCACCGCCGGGCGTGAACCCAGATCATCGACGACTTCATCGACAAACTCCACCAGTTCCGGCAGCAGCTTGCGCGCCGGAATCGATTCCTGCTTGCCAAAGTCGATCAACTCCCCGTCGAGGCCGTAGCGCACCGCGCGCCATTTGTTTTCGTTGATCAACGAACGATTGTACAGGCGGAAACTCAGATTCTTTTCAAACAGCCAGTTCAATTTGACGACAATCGCCTGAATCAGCGCCGCGATGCAGATCGCTTCGTCCACCTTCGTCGCGATGTCGCAGATGCGCGTCTCGATCGTCTTGAAGACCGGATGCGGCCGCACGTCCCACCAAATCTTCTTGCCATTGTCGATGCTGTTGGTCTTGATCAGCAAATCAACATAGCTCTCAAACTCGGCGTACGACACGAATTCGCCGGGGATACCGGTGCGTGGGAAATTGGAGAAGATAATCGAGCGATACGATTTGAAGCCCGTATTGCGCCCCATCCAGAACGGCGAACTGGTCGAGAGTGTCAACAGGTGCGGCAAGAAATAGCGCATCACATTCTGAATCTGGATGCCCAGTTCCAGATTGGGCATGCCCACATGCACGTGCATGCCAAAGATCAGCAGCTGCCGCGCGGCATCCTGCATCTCATTCAGCACGCCATAATAACGCTCGTGTGGATAGACCTCTTGATCCACCCACGACGAAAACGGGTGCGTCCCTGACGCCGCAATCGTCAAGCCCTGCTTGTGCGCCAGCGCCGCGATGGTGCCGCGCAGCCGCACAATCTCGGCGCGGGCTTCGTCGACGGTGCGACAGACGTGCGTGCCCGCTTCCACCACCGACTGCATCATTTCCGGCTTCAGCTGCTCTTGCAGAATCAGCCGCCCCTCTTCCAGAATCTGGCTGATGTAGGACCGCAGTTCACCAGTCGCCGGATCGATGATTTGATACTCTTCTTCAATGCCAAGCGTAAATGGAAAGTCCTTGCTGAGCGGATCGTAGAAACTCATGGCTCCCCCCTATTTCGCAGCGATCAACATCGTTGGCACGGTCGAACCGCCGCCCGCCGTCACGTTCAGCAGCGTCACCGTCGATAGGCGCGTCAGCGCGCCCTGCACCTGCGTGTTAAACAGATAGGGATCGGTGTCCACCAATCTTCGCCCGATGTGCAGCTTGCCATCGACGCACGACGGATAATCCTCGTATGCGATGTGCACTCGTTCTTGCACCACGAACGGCGATTCCAAAGCAGCCTCGATCGCCTGAGCCCACTCCTCAGGGCTGGTCTCCCACCCGATGGTGATCCCCTTCCCGCCGTATTCGTCGTTGGGCTTGAGCAGCAAGCGATCCTGATAGTCACGGATGAACTTCAGCAAATCCACTTCCTGATTCTGATACGTCGTGCGCGAGGGCAGCACGCGCCGGGTCCACGGGATGTGCTTCGCCAGTTCCGATTGCGTCGCGGCGTCGATCCCGGCCGCGCTCATAATCGACGGGTCGCTCAACAGACCAAAGATCATTTTCTTGTGCAGCGGCTTCGCCTTGAAGCTGTTGACGAGGCAGATCGCGCCGTCACGATACGCCTGCGCAAGGGGATGATCGAGCGCGGTCGCCTGCCCATACCGATCGAGGAACTCGCTGGTCAGCACCCGTTTGTAGACGAGGTTGACGGGCTGCCCGTTAGCATACAGCATCCTGCCCCGATAGGTCAACTCGTCGGGCGAGCAGATCACGGTCGGGATGCCATTGGCCTCGAACAGCTTCGCAAACATCACGAATTCAGCCTGCGTGGGCAGCCCTTTCCAATCGACGATGGCGACGCGCGGCTCACTGGCCTTGCCCCACTCGCGGAATTTCTCCAGCAGCGTGTCCATCATCATTGGCGACGAATCGACCTTGGTGACGGTGTATTTCTCAGCAAAGCCTTGCATCACGGGCAAATTGAGAAACACGTCGGACAGTGCATCTTCATACGCCATGCCCGCCGGTGATTCGGCGTTGTATTCCACGAATTGCAGCGAGCCGTTGTCGTTATCAAAGAACGAATCGAGCCGCGACGAGGCGCTGGCTTCGTCATAGCCGGGATCCATATCCAGCAGCGCGTCCTCGCCGGAAGTGAACGCCATTAGCGAACGCGTGGCTGCGTCAGTGAGCATGTACTTCACGACTTGCCGTGCCGCCCCGCCCACCATCGAGCAGACTTGCTGAAGCGTGGCATATTGCGCGGCCGTCAGCAACCGCGGACGCAGCACCACGCAGATAGGCCGCGTGCCGAAAAACAAACCGCCGCGCTGGAGGGCGTCGCTCAAAGCGGCGTCATTCTCACGCGCGGCACTATCGTCGTCGAATAGGCTATGGTAATAGGCAATGGCTTCGTTTAGCATACGTACCTGCCGTAATGAGTAATCCGTACTGCGTAATTCATCCTCGCCATGACGCAGTACGGATTACGTGATTAAGATCAACCGTAGATCAACGAACTCCATTCGGGTCGCGCCTGCGATCGGGGCCGCTTGCCCAGCGCCAGATCGATGCACAGATCGGCCATCTTGTTGACCACCCACGGGAAGTAGGCATCCGTCAACGACGTGATCTCAAAATCGGGCGCGGGATTGGTGAAGTCGATCGCATACGGCACGCCGTCTTTGATCGCGAACTCGACCGTGTTCATATCGTAGCCCAACGCTTGATTGATCTGCTTCGCCCATTCGATCACCTGTTGGCGCAAATCAGGCGCGAGGAAATGATCGTCCACCACGTAGCGATTCGGCCACGGCAGATTGGCGTCAAACTTGATCGGCAGAATCTCGGTCTGGCCGATGCACAGACAGCGCGCGTAGTTTTCCCAATCGATGAACTGCTGCAAGACCATACACGCCGTGCCAGTCTCGTTGTACGCCTTCCACAATTCATCCATGTTATGAACTTTGTACACGCTCTTGAAGCCGCCGCCCCACGCCGGTTTCAAAATCAGCGGGAAGCCGCCCAGGTAAGCCACATGCTCATCCCACGGAATAGGATAGGTGAGATTGCGCAGCGATTCAGTCACTACGCCGTCGATGTAGGAATGCGACGGCAGCGCGACAGTCTTCGCGTGCTTGATGCCTAATCGATCGAGCAGACACGCACCGAAGAATTTGTCGTCGGCGCTCCACCAGAACGGATTATTGATGACGAGCGTGCCCTGCAATACCGCGTTCTTCAGGTAGGTGCGGTAGTAAGGAATCTCGTGCGAAATCCGATCGACGATCACGGCATATGGATTCGCCTCATTCATGCGCGTGCCGCCGATCTTCAGATACTCGGCCACCGCGCCCGCCTCGCGCTTATTGACTTCTTCGATGAACGCCGGCCCCCACGACCATTCTCGGCCAATCATCACCCCGATGCGCTGTGGTTCGTCTGCCATGTGCCCCCCTGATTGGAAGTTGGATGTTAGATGCGAGATGCGAGATGCAAGATGCAAGATGCACGATGCAGGATGCAAGACGCATTATGCACTATGAATTATGCATTGAGCACTATGCATTGAGCATTGTGCATTGTGCATTCTTCAATCATGCCCGCCAATGTAGAGTTGAATCATCCGCACCCAGTACGGCCAATCGTGCGCCCAGCCGTCCCACAGGCGCAGTGCATTGCCCACGCCCGCGCGCCACAGATTCTCGGACAACTTGTCATTAGACCAGCGCGCTCGATCATCGCGGCCAATCGCCATGATGATGTCCTGCTGCTTCAGCAATTCAACCTGCCGCGCATCATTCAGATTCGCCGTAAAATCGACGGGATTGTTGAAGTAGAAATTATCGTCGTAATAGCCATCCATGAACGACCGCATGTCGTACAGGCCGCTGAGACCGATCGAGCGACGGATCACGTCGGGATGCCGCAGGCCGAAGTTGATGGCATGATACGCCCCGAACGAGCAGCCCGTCGTCATGAAAAACGAATTATCGTTCTGGCCGCGGACGAACGGCACCACTTCAGTCAGCACGTAGTTATCGTACTGCACGTGCCGGTAGATGCGCCCGCCCGGATGCGCCCAGTCGGCGTACCAACTCTCGGCGTCCACGCTGTCCACGCAGATCAGCTGAATCCAGCCGCGCTCCAGGTGTTCGCCCAGCGCCGCCACCATCTGGCGATCTTCATATTCGTAGTACTTGCCTTTGGACGTGGGAAACACGATCATGGGCGAGCCATGATGCCCGAAGACCAGCAGCTCCATGTCGCGATTCAACGAGGGACTAAACCAGCGATGATGAGCACGATGCATAATGACCGTGACGAGTGACGAGTGACGAGTGACGAGTGAAATGAGGGTCATTTCACGCAGCACGCACCACGCAACACGGATACTCCTCCCCTAAAAATTGTGCTACTTGTTCAACCACGCCTGCGCCAGCAGCAGCCCGCCCACCGTCTTGCCGTCGTCAATCTGCCCGGCGCGAATCAGATCGATGGCTTCGGTCAGCGGAAGTCGGAGCAAGTCGATCACTTCGTCTTCGTCCATCGCCAACCGATCGGGCACGAGCTGCGTTGCCAGGTAAAAATGGATGTACTCGGTGCTGAACCCTGGCGCAGTATAGATGCCGCCTAACCGATCGAGTTGTCCCGCCCGCTGGCCCGTCTCTTCACGCAGTTCGCGCTGCGCAGCCGCCAACGGTTCCTCACCCGGCTCAAGCGTTCCCGCCGGAATCTCCAGCGTTACGGCTCGCACCGCGTGCCGATACTGCTTCACCAGCAGCACGCGCCCCGTCTCATCCAGCGCAATCAGCGCAATCGCGCCCGGATGCTCCACGATCTCACGGACGCTCTCGACCCCCGCTGCTGTGCGGATCTGATCGACCCGCAGGTTGATCAGCCGCCCCTCATAAATTCGCTCCGAAGCCAACACCGTCTCAAACGACGCCATATGCCCTTGCCATATAAACCACCGCTGGACACAGGTGTCCAGCGGTGACGTGCTCAGCATCGATCGGCCTGTGCAACCCTACGGGATCTTCAACACCTGGCCCGGATAGATCAGATTGTAATTGACAATGCCGTTCGCAGCCGCAATCGCCTGCATCGACTTGCCGAACTTCAGCGCAATGCGGAACAGATTGTCGCCGGGCAACACCTTATAAGTGGTGCCGCCAGGCTGCGGCGTCACCAGAACGGGCGTCACGCCACCGCTCCCCGGAATCTTGAGCTTCTGGCCGGGGTAAATGAGATACGGCGCAGGAATCGCATTCTGCTGTGCAATCGCATACGGATTCACGTTATACAATCGCGCGATGCTAAACAGGCGCTCACCAGGCTGCACCGTGTGAATCCGCTCGCCGGTTGGCGACAGCGGAGCCAGGGTTGGGACAACCGCCGCGGGTTCAGCCGTGCTCACGACGATCGGCGCGGCCGACAACGGGGTCGGCGTCGCTTCCGGGACAGCCGCAGGCGCCGGCAGGGTGGCCGCAGGTTGTGGTTCAGCCGCCGGCTGTTGTTCGGCCGCCGCTACAGTTGCGGCCAGATCGACTGGCATTTCGCCCACCGGCAAGGTCGGCGTTGGCGCAACGGCTGGCGGCAAAGTGGCCTGCAATTGCGGGCCAACGGGTACCGGCGTATCCAGTGTCGCCTGCTGATCGGGGCGGTTACAGCCGCCGGCCAGCACCAGCACTAACACCAGTCCCGCGACCATCAGCGGTGACAGCAAACTCTTCTTCATCGAGACTTCTCCTTAACAGCAGGCTAACGCCCCGCACGATTTAACATAGAAACGAGGTCGAGGTGAGGATAGCATAAGTCAAGATCAGAGTCAAGCGTAAAATGCCCTAGCGCGCCCGATCAATCGTCACGGCAATCCCGCGGTGATCGGAGGCCAGGCCAGGATTGACTTCAAAACTCTGCGAGCTTAAATCGGCCGAATGGTAGATGTAATCTATCCGCTGAAACGGTCGATTCGACGCATACGTAAAGCCATCCCCCTTCCCCGCCTCCGTGAACGCATCGATCAGACCCGCCTCGCGCAGCAGCTGCATTTCAGGCGCATCGGGTGTCGCATTCAAGTCGCCCAACAGCACGGTGCCCGCCCGCCTGGCCCACGTGCCAAGCACGGCCTGCACCTGCGGCACGCGCAACGCGCTGTCGCTCCCGACGTGGTGCAGATGCGTGACGATCAGACTAATCGACCCATCGCCCACCTCGATCGTCGCCACCAGATAACCGCGCGCCGGTCGCACGACATCATTGTTCGGCATAGCCAGGTACTGCACGTCCTTAATCGGATAGCGGCTAAGGATCGCATTGCCCCACATCGGATCGGCCGTTGACCCCCACACATACGGCAGATTCAATCGTTGCGATAACCACGTCAGCATATCGATCGAGCCGTCCAGTACCCAGCCACGCGAGATTTCTTGCAAGCCAATCACGTCGGCCTGCTCCAACTCGATCGCTTGGGCCGCGCCCTCCAGATTGAAGCGCCCCGTCACGTCGAAGCCCGAATGCAGGTTATAAGACATGATGCGGATTGGCAGCTGCCCGGTCGTCGTCGCTGGCTCTTGCCAGCCCAGCAGCGCAAGCACGGGCAGCACCATCAACCCCAACCCGATCAGCCCCGGGGTCCAATCCAGTCGATCGGGTGTGGGTGTCTCACCCGAGCGCAGCGCCGTCAACGTCATCGCGCCCAGCACGATCAACGCCGCCAGCGGCTGAAACAGCCAGTGCGCGATCGGCAGTTTGACCACGTGCCCGATGTAATAGCCCAGCAGCAGCCCAAACATGATCACCAGGCCAGTACCGATCACGCGTGCTGCGGGGCGCGTGCCGCGCGCCTGGCCGATGATGACCAATCCGATCGACGCCGCCACCTGCCCGGCCATGAGTTCCAGCGGCGCCAACGGATCAGCCGTCAGCGGCGCGAACAAATCGGCAACCAGCGGCAATGTCGTTACAACGAGCAGCAGCCCAACAACAAAAGTCCACGTCCAGGCGCGGCGCGGCAAACGCCCATACAGCGCGCTCACCGCCGCCAGGCTAAACGCGTTCGCCAACACGATCAACTCAAACGCCAGGGGTTGACTGAAGCCCGTCAACGTCGTCACGTGTCCGATATTCTGAAACAGCTGCGCCTCCAGAAACAAGAACGGCCCAATCGCGATGAGTGTCCAGCTTGAGCCTTGCGAGACAGGCTGGCCGCTCTCCGCTCCACTCCTCGCCAGGTTACGGGCCAACAGCCACAGTTGAAGCCCAACCCCGATCACGACGACGACTAACGGCAACGCGCCCAATGTCCACGACAACTCCAGGGTGCCTAACGCCCCTTTGATCGCCGTATCGATCGAGACGCCCAGCACGATCGACGTGGCAAAGTGTCGATCGTGTTCATTCGCGCGCAGCGTTTCCAGCATGATAGGTATGAACATCAGGAACAGCGCCACCCCGATCGACGCCACGATTAGATCAAGGCCGGGGTCCTGATTGATCTGCTCGATCAAGCGCACGACGCCCACGCCGCCGCCAACGATGAGCAACGCGCGCGCGCCAAGCCGCCGCCGCACTGCGCCCGCCAAGAACGTCGTGGCAAATACCAGCGCAGCCACGCCCACCAGCGTGGCGTAACCGGTGTTGGCAACCTCGTTCAGGTAATAAAACAGCCCCGCGATCCACACGCGGAGCAGTTGAAGGCCAAACGTCACCGTAAGCGCCAGCGGCAACAGAACCTTGAGCGTACTTGATTTGATTATCGCCTCATCTCCTCATCACTTGTCAATCGTCATCCGGCGACGCCATCGCCAGGATGTTGCCGCCGCAATCGACATAGATCGTCGCGCCTGTCGTGCCCGCCGAGAGATCGCTGGCCAAATAGACGGCTGTGCCGCCCACATCCTCGATGGTGGTGGCGCGGCGCAACGGCACCACCTCTTTGTATTT
>JACRBO010000628.1 GCA_016219235.1 Chloroflexota bacterium | reverse complement strand
CGGCAATTTATGGGGCTGGTGGCAGCTGGCCGATAAGGGTCTGCCTTACCTGTCGCGCATCGATCTATGGTTAGGAGCCGATCCGACTCGCGCTGAAGTGATCGAGCTGCGCCGCCTGAATCCGAACGTGCTGGTCCTCACTTCGATCAACGCGGTGGAGAACGACGGCCTGCCCGACGATTACTATTTGAAGGACGTGAACGGCCACACGATCGAGGTGTGGCCCGGTTCCTATCGATTGAACCTGACCAAAAACTACGTGGCGGAATATCAGGCCCACTATGCCTATCAAACCATGCTCGATGGCGGATTGATGTATGACGGCGTGTTCTTCGACAACGTCATGACCACTCAATCGTGGCTGACTCACGATATCTACGGCCATCCGGTGCAGATCGACTCCGACGAAAACGGCGTGGCCGACGACCCCGATGTGTTCGATGCGGCCTGGAAAGCGGGCGTCTTCCACGAGCTGCGCACGTTCCGCCAGTTGATGCCGAATGCGCTCGTCTCGTCCCACTCGACGGACATCGCTGAGCCGGGCATCGCCGAAATCTTCAATGGCATCAGTTTCGGCTTCCTGACAGCCGATGTGCTCGAAGGCGAGATGTCCTTCCCTGAACTGTGGGATCGTTATCAAGCCTGGCTGACGCGGGCTCAGTCGCCGCCCATCACCATGTTTGAAGCGTCTCCCCCTGATCAGATTGCGTATGGCTATGATTACTCGCCGCTGGACAAAATTCCAACTTCGACGCTGGAGTTTGCGCGCACGCTGTATCCCTACATGCGCTTTGGCCTGGCGCTCACGCTGATGAATGACGGCTACTTCGCCTACGAATACGGCGATACCTGGCATGGCAACGATTGGTGGTATGACGAACTGGACTTCGACCTCGGCTATCCGATCGGGCCTGCACGCCGCGCCGATCTCGGTTTCGACATCGGCCCCAGCTTGATCGTGAACGGTTCGTTTGAGAGCGCCATCGCCCCGCCGTGGAACTTCTGGGCCGACTCGGGCAACGGTTACACTGCAAGCATCACACGTGATACATCCACTGCCGCGCACGGCAGCGCCTCAGCCCGCATCAACATCACCAGTACAGCAGGCACCGATTGGCGCGTCAACTTCTATCAAGATGATCGTTCGCTGGTGAAGGGGACAGCCTATGATTTGGCCTTCTGGGCCAGGAGCAATGTGACACGCACCATCACGCTTGGCGCGCAAAAGAACGCGCCGGATTGGGATGACTACGGCCTGTGGAAGCAAGTGACGATCAACCCGACGTGGCAGCTGTATACCGTGACCTTTGAATCGACGGCCACCGCGAGCGATGCGCGCATTCAATTCCTTGTCGGCGCAATTACCGGCACGGTCTGGCTGGACAATGTACGCCTGACGCTGCATCCACCGGATGTGTATCAACGCGAATTCACCAACGGCCTGGTGTTGCTTAATGGCACACACTCACAACAGACCATTGCGCTCGACCCTGGCTATCAGCGGCTGATCGGCGATCAAGCGCCGCGTTTTGAAACGTTGATCGACGATACCAGTTCAGGTTTCTCCACGCCGATAGGCGCGTGGCTCACGCCCACGTTCGATAGTGGCGAATGGACGGCCTTCGGTCCGTTCTATCACAATTGGGGCAGAGGTGTGCACAAGTCTCAAGGCAGCGCACAAGTCGAAGCGCGTTGGACGCTGCCGATCTCGACAACCGATGTGTATACGATTACGGTCTGGTGGCCGGCTGCACCCGAAGCGTCCACCTGGAATCCAAACGCGATTTACGAAGTGGTCGCAAATGGACAAGTAGTGTCTTCGATAACGCTGAATCAGACGACGGGCGGCGATGAGTGGCACACCATCGGCATTGTGTCGCTGTCGCCATCGTCGAATGCCTACGTCCGGCTCCGCTGTCAGGGTGCGCCGTGCATCGCCGATGCGCTCTATGTTCGATCGCGCGCACGCTACAACGACGGCTCACTCGCCATGACAGTGACGCTTCAACCGCTCGACGGCATCGTGCTGCAGCGCGTGGGCAGCCACTGGCTGTACTTGCCCATCATCCGAAAATGACGTTGGCCCCGTCACCAGTGAGGCCGCGCGCCGGGCAGTACCCGGCGCGAAAGGAACGCGATGAAACGACTCATCGTTTTGACCCTGGCTCTGATCGCGATTCTGACACCATCCAACCCGGCCGTTACTGCGTCACAGGTGCGCATCAGCCAGACGATGAAGGCGGCCAGCAGCGCCTGCCCGCCGCTGCCGCCGCCCGGCGGCAATATCGTCAACGTCTCAACGGTCTCTCAGTTGGAGAGCGCCGTGAACAACGCCGCTTCCGGCGCAACGATCCTGATTGCCGACGGCACTTACAACTTGAACGGCGTTTACTTGAGAATCGCGGCACCCGGTGTGACACTGCGTTCGGCCGGCGGCAACCGCGAGGCTGTGATCCTCGATGGCAATTATCAGACCACCGAGATCGTTCAAGTCGTGGCATCCCACGTGACCGTCGCCGATGTGACGCTGCGCGAGGCCTACTACCATCCCATCCATGTGATGTCCACCGGCAGCGCCAACACCACCAACACGCTCATCTACAACGTCCACATCGTCGATCCGGGTGAGCAGGCGATCAAGATCAATCCCGTCGACGGCGGCTACTACACCGATCAGGGTGTGATCGCCTGTTCGCACATCGAACTGACCGACGCCGGCCGGCCCCACATTCGCAACAACTGTTATACCGGCGGCATCGACGCGCACCAATCCCGCGATTGGGTGATCCGCGATAATCTCATCGAAGGCTTCTGGTGCGCCAGCGGCCTATCGGAACACGGCATTCATCTGTGGCGTACCTGCCGCGATCCCATCGTCGAGCGGAACGTGCTGCGCAACAACGCGCGCGGCATCGGCTTTGGGATGGCCACCAGCGGCACGGGCCGCACGTATTCCGATAATGTTTGCCCGTATACCACTGGCTACGTCGATCACTATCGCGGCGTCATCCGGAACAACTTCGTCTCCGCCGACGATGGCGACCTGTTTGCTTCGGAATATGGTTTCGATTGCGGTATCTGCCTGTGGAATGCGTGCAGCGTGCAGACGTTTCACAATACCGTGTACACGGCCAATCCAGGCGCGACGTTTTCGTCCATCGAGTGGCGCTTTGCCAACACGCGTGTGGAGCTCATCAACAACCTGGTCAATCACACCTTGCGCCAACGCGATGGCGCCACCGCCACCCAGACGGGCAACGTCACCACTGCGCAGGCCGGCTGGTTTGTCAATGCGGCCACAGGCGATCTCCATCTCCTCTCCGCCGCGTCGAATGCCATCGATATCGTCACCGCGCCCGGCAGTGTGATCGACGACATCGATGCGGATCAACGCCCGATCGGTGCGAGATCCGATGCCGGGGCCGACGAGTATGGGGTGCCGCCGCCGGCAGCCGTGACTGATCTGCGCGTGACCAGCGCCGTCACCTCGACCGGCGATCTCACGATCATGCTGCGCTGGACACCACCCGCGAATGCCATCACGACGACGCTGCGCTATTCCACCACGCCGATCGATGCAGCGAACTGGCTGAGCGCCTCGCTGCCGGGCGGCTCACTCACCGGCACAACTGCGGTCTACACCGGCACGCTGCCCTATACCGGCGGCCTCGTCTACTTTGCGCTCAAGAGCCACAACACTGGCGGCTGGTCGGCGCTGAGCAACAACGCCTTCTGGCCGCAGATCGGTGTGTATCTGCCGCTCATTCGCAAGTGATCGATCTATAGAAAGGATGCGATAAGATGCAGTTAAGTATCAGGCTCCGCCTCATCGCAGTGATTGGATTGACTGTGCTCGCTGGACTGGAGATCTCGTCATGACCAAACGCATTCGCCCCTGTCGTGTGTTCCTGCTCGCCGCAGTGATGCTGGCTGCTGTCCGGCCGATCCCGATTGGCGGCCTCACGTCATCGGCCGCACCTCAGGCACTAAGCGTGTGGGTAGAGTCCATCAGCAACAAGGTGCAGCCCACGACCGCGCCCGGCTCGACCAGCAGCCTCAATCTGGAGGGCGCTCGGCGCTCGGTCGAGGCGGCGCAAATCATCG
This sequence comes from Chloroflexota bacterium, assembly GCA_016219235.1. The sequence continues at coordinate 3,177 of JACRBO010000628.1, read as the reverse complement.
TGCGCGCGAATGGTTCAGCATTGACGGGCGTGAACCTTACCGCCAGTGATTTGAGTGACGGCCTCGGCCATACGCTCAACCGATCGAATCTCACTTTCTTCCGTGAATACTTCATCAACTTCACCGGCGTCGTCGAGGGTGAACCGGGTAATCGGCCGGTGCCGGCCAACTCGCCGACGAACGATCCCAACCTCGCCGATCCCCTGATCCCGTTCATCGATCCCTACACCACCACGGTTCGATCGGTGGGTGCGCCATTCAACGTCGCCGCGGATCGCAATCAACCGGTGTGGGTCGATGTCGCCATTCCCGAAGCAACGGTCGCCGGCACGTACACCGGCGTCATCACGGTCAGCGCAACAGGTGAAGCGAATATCATCGTGCCGGTGACGTTGACGGTGTGGAACTTCGTGCTGCCCGATATGCGGTCGGTGACGACGCATTTCCGGCTGAATCTCAACACCCTCATCTGGTATCACCGCAACACCTACGCCTGCTCCGGCGGCAATTGCTGGCTGGACTGGACGCCGTATGCGCGCACGCTCGTGAAGCGCTACGAGGAACTGGCTCACACACATCGCATCGATACCGCACAGTCCTTCATTCCCGATCCCGGCAATGGCTGCAATCCGCCGGGCAGTTGGAGTGCGTACGACGCGGCCATGCAGCCGTATATGAACGGGAGTTATTGGAGTGACGGCGTGCCCGGCAGTCGCATCGAGCCGCCCTTCACCCCCGGCGCTGATTGGGGTTACGAACAGAACTGCACACCAGTGCAGTACACGGCCCTGGCTCAGGCGTGGGCATCACACCTCAAGGCCAAAGGCTGGTTCACGGCCACGATTGTGTACGCCCTCGACGAGCCGGACGATGCTTACCTGCCAGCCATTGCGCAGGATTCACAGCGGATGCAGGCGGGCGACGCTGATTGGAAAGCGCGCATCATGGACACGACCGATCCCACGCCCGCCGATGTCGGCATACTCAATCCCGCACTGGGCATTTATTGTGTGGCATTGAAACGCTACGATCACTGGAATTACGACGGCGGCACACCCGCCACTGAGATTCCTTATGGGCGCAGCAACTGGCCCACGCTTTTCGCACAAAACATTCAACTGTGGTTCTATGAGAGCAATGCGCAGAGCGCACCCTACCCGACGTTTGCGACCAACACTCTGTGGGGCGCAGAACCGCGTTTGATGTTGTGGGGCAGCTGGTATGAAAGAGCCACCGGGCTCCTGTACTGGGATATGACGAGCTGGCACGAATCCAATCCGTGGGGGCCGAACGTCGATTACAACAAGACCGGCGACGGCGTGTTGATCTATCCCGGCCATCACGATGGCACCGATGCCGCGCAGGGTTACGGCTCGCCGAGCGACGTCACGCTCGATGGGCCGGTGCCCTCCTATCGCCTCAAGGTCATTCGCGCGGGCTTACAGGATTGGGCGCTATTCAATCTGGCCGAGCAGCGCGGCTTTGGCGCGTATGCGCGCGATCAAGTCGCGCGGGCCTACGGTCAGTTGGGGCGTTGCGAATGGAGTGGTTGTCCGCCCATCGTCAACGGGCAATTCCTGTGGAAAAACGATGGCGCATTGCTGGACAGCGTGCGGCACAACATCGCCCTGAAGATTCTGGGGCTGAACAACGTCGCGCCCAACACGCCGGGCAGTCCCAGCCCGGCCGATCAGGCCGTCAACGTTTTCACGCTTCAACCGTTGATGTGGCAAGGCGGTGATCCTGATGGGCAGTCGCTAACCTACACCGTCGCTATCAGTACCGGCAACCCACCATCGAATATCGTCACCGTGACACAAACCTCGTATGCGCCGAGTCTGATCACCGGCACGACATATTTCTGGCGTGTCACAGCCACCGATGGGCTCAGTCAAACGATCGGGCCGGTGTGGCAGTTCACCACCATCGCAAGCGAGTATCGCGAGTATCTGCCGGTGGTGTTTAAGTCATAGCTTCGGGCCAGCGACGCGCCCTAAATCGTTATCGTGCGAGTTTTTCGGGTGTTAACGTCAGTCCGCACTATGGAACCCTGTCGCTGATCCATCGATTCTCGCACGACAATGCCGGTTGTCGTGACTCGTTATCGTGCGAGTCTATCTGGCGATTCCGATAACAGTCGCTCCCATACTGTGTAACTTCTAGTAACTTCTTGCGGCAGATCCAATGACTCGAATAGTTCAACTGCTTTGTCGAGAGTGGCCCGCGCTTCCTCGCGTTGACCTTGCACCCATAGCACACCCGTCAACGCTCGCTGACCGTAGGCTTCGAGATAGTGATCGTGATTTCCCTGCGCGGCTCCGAGAGCTTCACGAATTCGTACCTCGGCGTCGATTAATTTGCCTTGTGCTAGGCGTACTTCGCCCAGCGTTCGCAGCCCATCGGACAGTACGCTGGCAATCTGGGCGTCAATCACTTGTCGGGCATATTTCTCTGCTGACTCCAGTTTCCCCAAATACAAATAGGCTTCGGCGAGGTTCTGCGCCGCGATGATCTGGCCATGCGTTTGACCCAATCTCTCGAACAAGTCTAGCGCCGCGCTAGCCGTGTCAACTGCCTGCTCGAAGATGGCGCGATGGACTTGATCAGCGGGCGGCCTGACCGCAAGGCGCTGGCCGATTAAGTTGTGATCGAAGGCCATGTTGAGCCGCGCGCCGGCCAGATGGACCTGATTGCCAATCTGTTCAAAGAGCGTGATGGCGCGGCCACGATGGGCCTTCGCTTCATCGAGTTTGCCTTGTCGCGCATACAACGTCGCGAGGTGATTGTGGGTCTTCGCTTGCCCATCGAGATAGCCGAGTGATTCCGCAAAGGCCAGAGCTTGCGTGTAATACACTTCTGCCTGCACAAAGTCCCCCTGCCGCCACTTGATGTCACCCTGTAAACGCTCGGCCTCGAAACGGGCCAGGCTGGCCTTTTGCCACGCCAGATCAAGGCCGTGCTCGCCGCCCTGCCGGATGTACGCCCACGCCAGGTTTTTATCAAACAGCACCCGTTCCGCCAGCAGATTCTCCGTCGATTCCAATCCGGCCTGATAAGCCACAATCGCCTCATCAAGTTGGCCCTTGAGTTCGGCGACATCGCCTTCGAGTCGCTGGCCCAACAATTTCAATGCGGCGGATTGCCACACGGTCTGCCGCAAACCTGGGCGCGCATCGG
>JACRBO010000069.1 GCA_016219235.1 Chloroflexota bacterium | reverse complement strand
CAGCCGCAACATCTTTGCGATGGCGGCGACGGATTTCTCTCAATGGTGTGAGACCCTGGGCTTTGCGGCGATTGGCGATGCGGAACTGGTGAAGCAATTCGCCGACATGGTCCGACAGGAATATCTGGCGGTCGGGATTCGAGTCGCGCTCCACCCGCAGATTGATCTGGCGACTGAACCGCGCTGGCCCCGGATCAGTGGTACTTTCGGTGAGGACGCGCATTTGACCGCGCGGTTAGCCACAGCCTATATCGAAGGTTTTCAAGGCGAAACGCCTGGGCCGCACAGCGTAGCGTGCATGACCAAACACTTCCCCGGCGGCGGCCCGCAGAATGAAGGGCTGGATCCTCATTTCGAATTTCAAAAGGGACAAATCTATCCGGGCAATAACTTTGACTACCATCTCATTCCATTCGAAGCCGCGTTTGCGGCCAGGACCGCAGCCATCATGCCCTACTATGGCGTGCCCATGGATCAGACCGACGAGAACGTGGCGATGTCGTTCAACCGGCAGATCATCACCGGTCTGCTGCGCGAAAAGTATCAGTACGATGGCGTCGTCTGTACCGATTGGGGTTTGATCACGGATCTTCACACCCCCGATTTTACCTGGCCCGCCCGCGCGTGGGGCGTTGAACACTTGACTGAAGTTGAAAGAGTCCTGAAGGCACTTGAGGCTGGCGTCGATCAGTTTGGCGGAGAGAGTTGCCCCGAGTATGTGGTCGAACTGGTGAAAACGGGAAAACTTTCGGAAGCGCGTGTGGACCAATCGGTGCGGCGGTTGTTGCGCTTGAAATTCGCGTTGGGCTTATTCGACAATCCGTTTGTGGACGAAGCCCAACTTTCGCAGGTGTTTGGAAATCCAGATTCAGTGACACTGGGACTGTCTTCACAGCAGCGTGCCATGACCTTGCTCAAGAACGAAGCCGGGGTTCTACCGCTGCATGGTCAGCCCAAACTATTCGTCAAAAACCTTGACCCGGTAGTCGTGGGTCGCTACGCCCAGGTGGTTGACACGTCCGAACAGGCCGACTTCGCTATTCTGCGGCTGGAGACCCCCTGGGTACCGATCGAGACCCAGAACCTCTTCGCGCGTGGCTTTCATCATGGCGACCTGGATTTCAAGGGCGAAGCGAAAGCCGAAATTCTAGCGCTCTTACGGGCTGTGCCGACCATCGTCGTGATCAATCTGGATCGTCCGGCCGTTATCCCTGAAATTGCCGTCGCCGCCAGGGCCTTGTTCGGCGAGTATGGCGCATCGGACGAGGCGGTGTTGAATGTCATCTTTGGCCGGGCCAAACCGGCAGGCAAATTACCCTTCGAACTCCCGTCTTCCATGGAAGCCGTGCGACGCCAGAAAGCGGATGTGCCGTATGATTCAGAGCATCCCTTGTTTGCGTTTGGCTATGGATTGAGATATGAAAACGCGCAATAAGCCGGCTATCAACCGCTGAGCGCTGATGAACAATATCAAACAGGAGGCTAATGATGCTCATCGGATTACAAATCCCGTCTTTCAAGGTTCCCGGTGGCACGGCTGCTATCCGGCCCAATCTGAAAGAAATCGTCACGACCGCCGAAGCAGCAGGGTTTTATAGCCTATGGGTCATGGACCATTATTATCAAATCAAGGGCTTGTTCGGCGCAGCTTATACCGACCCGATGTTGGAAGCCTATACCACGCTCGGATATTTTGCCGGATTAACTGAAAGCGCCTATCATGGACGCCATCACGCGGCAGACTGGCGATTTTTCCGCGAGGATCGAACTTGCGAAGTGATCGTCGTCACGCGACGCGGCAACAACTCGCCCGCGACTGCGGCGCGACCGACATCGTGATCGAGCGCGGCGACGAAGGCGTGGCGCGGATCAAGGACCTCACGAATGGGCCGGGTGCGCACTCGGTCATCGAGGCGGTCGGCACGCACGAGGCGTTGTGGCAGGCCATCCGCGCCACACGGCCCGGCGGTCACGTCGGGTTCGTCGGCGTGTTCCACCACGATGGGGTGATTCCGGGAGACGAGTTCTTCTTTACCCATGTGCATTTGCAGGGCGGCCCCGCCCCGGTGCGCCGCTACCTGCCCCGATTGATCGATCTGATCTGGAGCCGAAAGATCGATCCCGGCAAAGTCTTCGACTTGACCCTGCCCCTGGAACAGGTGGCGGAGGGTTACCGCGCGATGGATGAGCGCCGCACGATCAAGGCGCTGCTGCGCCCGCAATTTGTTCAATAATCGAATGGCGGCATGGACGCTGCTATTCCGCCTGGCAACATTGTCGAATGTGACCGAGGACATGCTGCCCCGCGGGTTCAGCATCAAATCGCTTGCAGATACACGGTCCGGCTATACCCTACGTGCTCGGCCATCTCGCGCGGCAGACCCAGCGTCATCAATTCATAACCGGTGGCACGCTGGATTTCAGGCCCGTGTCGATCGGTGACGGTGTAGATCGCGCTGGAAATCAAGCCTTTCAACACGGCGGCGGGTCTGAAACTGCCGATCGGATAATCGTGGATCGCTTCGGAATAGACGGCTGCGCGCCCATCCGATCGGACATACTCCACCACCGAGGCTTGAAATTCCTCGAGGCGTTCCAGTCGATACATCACGCCCTCTTGAATCACGTGACGAATGCGTTTGTAGAAAGCAATGTAACTTGCATACTCGGCCAGTTCGGCGTCGCTCAATTCGTTGAGGCTGGAGCCGATGCCCAACGCGCCCCGCATCGCCACATCGAAGCGCAGCCCCAACGGCGTCACACGCTGCGTGATGTGGCTGTGCTCGTGCGTGACCCACGCTTCCATGCAGCGCGCCGGATAGGCGAGGCTGAAGCCTTCTTGAATGCTAAGCCGATCGAAGGCATCGGTGTTGTCGCTAACCCACACCTGATCGGTGCGCGCCAGAATCCCCAGATCGATCCGGCCGCCGCCGCCCGAACAACTTTGAATGTCCAGCGTCGGATGTTTGGCGCGCAGTCGATCCATGATCGCATACACGCCCGCTACGTGCTTACGCCAGATCGCTTTGCCTGCGACTGAGCCGGGTTCGGTGACCAATCGATTCATATCCCACTTGAAGAAAGCGATGGAATAACGCTCGACCAACGCATCCAACATTGCGAAGATGTACTTGATCACTTCATCACGACCAAAATCAAGGATCAGTTGATGCCGTGATTCGGTGCGCTCGCGGCCGGGAAAGTGCAAAACCCAATCGGGCTGGCGGCGATACAGATCGGAGTCGGGGTTGACCATCTCCGGCTCGATCCACAATCCGAACTTCATTCCCAATCGCTGCACTTCATCGACGAGTTGTTCCAGCCCATTCGGAAACGCATCGGCGCGCACGACCCAATCGCCGAGGCCGGCGTGATCGCTGCGCCGCGCGCCAAACCAGCCATCGTCGACACAGAACAATTCCACACCCAGCGCGGCGGCTTTGCGCGCCAACTCTGCTTGACCTTCAAAACCCAAATTGAAATACGTCGCTTCCCAGCCGTTGTACAAAACGGGCCGTGGTCGCGGGCGCGGCAACACACGTTCGTGCGTGAAGGCGTGCAGCCGTCGACTCGCGCCGCCCCAACCATCAGCGCCGACGCCGCTCACGAGGGCAGGCGTGATGTGCTTCTCACCCGGTGCAAGATCGAGTTGAAAATCGAACGGGTGATAACCCGCGTGAACGCGCACGGCCCACGTGTCTGTTTGCTCTACCTCGATCTGCCACGCGCCGCTGTAAGCTAATGCGCCGAAGTGGACCGTGCCGCTTTCTTCCCACGTCTGGCCGGGCCGATTGAGCATGAAGAACGGATTGGTAAAGTGGCTGGTCTGCAAGTTGCGGCTTTCGATGATGTGCGTGCCCGGCGATAAATGCTGGCGATGCGGCGTAAATTCGCGCGCCCACGCGCCACTGACGTAGGTCAGTTCATTCGCGCCGCGTGGCAGATGCAGCGAGGCGAAGTTGCACACTTCAAGCGAGACAGTATCTTGTCCCGCGTTTTCCAGTTCCAGCCAGCGTTCGATGATGTCGTGCTCGGGTGTCAGGCGATAGCACAGCGTGACGAAGAAGTTCTGCACCGGGTCTTTCAATCGAACGCGCAACGTTTCGCGCGGCGAGGCGTCCTTGACGGGCAGACCATGCGTCGGTGCGAAGCCGGGTTGCGCGCCAGTGACGATTTCATGATCCACATAGCGCAGACGTAGATCGCGGATGGGTAGGTGCAACGCCTCGCCCTCTTTCAACGGCGCCGGCAGCGACGGGAAGTTGGCTTTCAGTGTGACGTGATGCACCGTCAGATCGCCAAAGGTCAGGACTTCGTCGGGGCGGTACTGCGTGATGAAACTGGCGGGGGACTCGTAGATCATAGGCGCAACTGCGCCGCTAATCCGATCGTCGGAAGTGGCGTGATTGGGCCGCGGCCCCCAGCCGACGTGAATGAGTCGATCGACCTGATCGACTTGAAAGGCGTAATAACTGGTGTGCAGCACTAAATTGAATGTGCGCGTGTCCGGGTTGAAGTGGATCATGGTGGTAGTCCAGACCTGTCAGGTGGCGCAAGCGTCGACGTGTTTCCAGGCATTCGGTGCGCCACCTGACAGGTCTTAGTCAACGATAAGCCGGCAGCAGCGAGCCGTGCGCCTCGATGAGTTCGTCGACCAGCGACCAGATCTGATCAAGGCTGAGTTCAGCCGCCGTATGCGGATCGAGCATGGCGGCGTGATAGATGTGCTCGCGTTGGCGCGTGAGCGCGGCTTCGACGGTCAGCGCCTGCACGTTGATGTTGGTCTGCATCAGCGCGGCCAGCTGCGGCGGCAGTTCACCAATACGGGTGGGCTGCACACCGTTCTTATCGACCAGGCACGGCACTTCCACACAGCAGCCTTGCGGCAGATTATCGATCAGGCCGCGATTCGAGACGTTGCCATAGATCACGCGCGGCGTGCCGGTCTCCAGGCTGTGAATGATCGACGAGCCGTATTCGTGCGTGCGCTCGTGAGTAATTTCCAGTTCGCCGCGTTCAAACGCGGCCCTGGCGGATTCCCATTCGGCAATTTGAATCTCGCAGCGCGCGAGGTATTCATCCAGCGGCACTTCATATTGCTCGATCAAATCAGGCCGATCGCGCTTGATGAACCACGGCACGTATTCGCTGAAATGCTCGCTCGATTCGGTGACGAAGTAGTCCGTACGCTTGAAGACTTCGTAGCGCACTTTGTCGGCCAGACCGCGATACCGGCGGCCAAACGCGCCCGTGGCGGCGACTTCACGAATGCGCGGATAGAGGTCTTCGCCGTTACGCTCGAACTTCAGATAAAACGCCATGTGGTTGATGCCCGCGCACCGATAGTTGATCTCGTCGATCGGGACGCCGATGTCCTGCGCCAATGCCTCGGCCGTGCCCGGTACGCTGTGACATAGGCCAACCGTTTTGATCTTGCTCGCGCGATTGATGGCCCACGTGTTCATCGCCATTGGATTGACGTATTGCAGGAACGTCACGTCGGGGCACAGCTCTTCCATGTCGTGGCAGATGTCCAGAAAAACCGGGATGGTGCGCAGGGCGCGCATGATGCCGCCGATGCCCAGCGTGTCGGCGATGGTTTGCCGCAGGCCGTATTTCTTCGGGATCTCAAAATCGATCACAGTGCTCGGTTTGTAGCCGCCGACCTGAAACATGCTGATCGCGTAATCGGCCCCGTCGAGCGCGCGGCGTCGATCGGACGTAGCTTCGATCGTCGGCTTTGCGCCGAAGAAATCCGCAACTTTGTGCGCCACAATTTCCGATGTGCGCAAGCGTTCGGGATCGATATCCATCAACGCGATGTGCGACCCGGCCAGCTCGGGAAAACTCAGGATGTCGCCGAGCAAATTTTTGGCGAAGACGGTGCTGCCCGCACCGATGAAAGCAATCTTAGACATCTTCACAACCTTTGTGGTAGAGTTCAACAACCTGGCGAGTGCGGGGCGCGGCTGGAGGAGTGCCGCGCCCCAATCCCCACCCACAGGCAGACAATCCCAGCAGCAGGCCGCCCCAGACCATGAACCGGAATTGTCGAGCTGTCAACATGCTAAACACCCATAGGATAATTGAATAAGTACGGTGAGGTGGGCGAACCCACCTCACGCTGACTGAGGCTGTTACTTGAACAACGCGTTAACTTGCTCGTTGGCGGCCTTCAACGCCTCGGCGGCGGTGGCCTTCATCAGGAAGATGCTGTCCATCGTCGGCTGCATGATGTTCTGAACTTCGGAGCCGTGATCGGTGATCGGGAACAGGAAGGTGCCCGCCGGATCGAGCGCTTCATCGGTATAGGCGTTGACGTCGATGCCCTTGTCCTTGCGGACGGCCAGCGACTTCTCAACACCCGATTGAATCGCCGGGAAGACCACGCCCGTCGAACCGACGATGTCTTCGCAGTCCTTCGAGGCCGCGAACTTCACCCATGCCCACGCTTCATTCGGATGCTGCGTGCCCACCCAGATCGAGTCGGCGAGACCGTTGAACATACTCTTGCGGCCTTCCGGCCCGATCGGCAGCAGGCCGAAGCCAACAGAGAACTTGGAGTTGGAAATATGGTTGCCGATCTGCCACGAGCCGTCGCTGGTCATAGCGCCCTTAGCGCTCTGGAAGAGTGTGCCCGCGCCCAGGCTCTTGATGTCTTCCAACTTGGGCGAATAACCCTTCTCGATCAAACCGACGAAGAACTGGATCGCTTCGGCCAGTTTCGGATCGTCGTAGTAGTACTTCGTCGTCCATGGGCCGTCGGTGAATTTGAAGCCGTTGCTCGCCGCCAGCCAGCTCCACTCGGTCTGACCGGCGAAGCCGCCGGAACCCTGGAAGATGAAGCCGTATTGCGCGACGTTGGCTTTGTCGAACGCCGGGTCAAGCCCGTTCTTGCCGTTCTTGTCAATCGTCAACTTCGCAATCGTCTGCTCGAACGTGCCGCCGTCCTTCGGATTCCACGTCCAATCCTTCATGACGGCTGGATCGACGCCCGCCGCCTTGAACATATCCTGATTGTAGACGATGGCGATAGTGTCCCAGTCCTTAGGCAGGCCGAAGCGCTTGCCGTCGCGCGTCCACAGATCGGCCAGACCGGTCAGATACACGCCGGTGTCCACCTTGTCCTGATCGACCAACGGCTGAATGTCGAGCAGCTGCTGCTTCAAGGCGAATTCGGGATACTTAGCCAGGTGATCGGTAAAGACATCGGGCGCATTGCCGCTGACGAAGCCGGTCTGGATGCTGGTCCAATAGTCATCCCAGCCCGCTTGCTCGATCTTGACGGTGATAGCGGGATTCTTGGCCGTAAAGGCGGCCGCGCACTGTTCGTATGCGGGCTGCTGCGCGGAATCCCACAGGCCATAGCGAATGGTGACTGCTTCGGCGCTGGGCTGGGCCGGGACTGCGGTCGGTTGAGCGGCGGGTTGAGCTGGCTGAGCAGGTTGAGCCGGCTGGGCGGGAGCCGCAGTCGGAGCGGGCGCAGCCGCCGGCGCACAGGCGGATAGCATCAGGCTGGCAACGATCAACACGAACACGCTGGACGACAGGAACTGCTTGTTTTTCATGGTTCTTCTCCTCGTTGGAATGGATTAGGTGTCAGGTTTACCGGGCAACGATCGATCGGGTTGAATTGCAGCGAACAGTGTTTGAGCAGATGCGAACCCTCGCCTCCTTCTTATTTGAAACCGGTG
>JACRBO010000632.1 GCA_016219235.1 Chloroflexota bacterium | reverse complement strand
TGGCGACATCATATTTCTGATTGGCATTCTGCATAACGTACTCTCCTTTGGACCGCCTCTCACCCGATTGGCCACCTTGACCCGACCGAACCGGGCGCGCTCTTTGTAGACGGCGTTACCGGCCTGAATCTTACCTGACCGCGTAAGATTTGGTCAGTGCGCGGCGTCTATGGGATAAGAGGAGACTTGTATGAACCATTCAACGTTGCACTCACGTCTGATGTGGCTGGTGTTGACCGCAGTGTGGTTGACCGCCTGCGCGTCGGCTACTGCCCCTGCACCGCCGCCCCCCACTGTCTCGCCGCCGACTCAATCAACGGCACCGGCAACGACGTCCAACCCGGTCCCGTCGCCGACAGCCACACTGCTCTCGACTGAGCCGCCGCCCGCCAGCGCCACCGAATTCAAAACCGATTTCTCACGGCACACCGTGCCCTACAGCGAAATCCTGTCGGGCGGTCCACCCAAAGATGGCATTCCCGCCATTGATGATCCGAAGTTCACCTCAGTTCAAGAGGCGGATGCGTGGCTCAAGCCGGTAGAGCCGGTGATCTTGCTGCAGATCAACGCCGAGGCGCGCGCCTATCCACTCCAGATCTTGATCTGGCACGAGATCGTCAATGACACGATCGGCAATGTGCCAGTGCTCGTCACGTTTTGCCCGCTGTGCAACACGGCGATTGTGTACGAGCGCAACATCGATGGGCGCGTGCTGGACTTCGGTACAACGGGCCGGCTGCGTTACAGCAACCTGATCATGTACGATCGCCAGACCGAAACGTGGTGGCAGCAAGCCGGGGGCGACGCGATCGCGGGCGAATACACTGGCCAACAACTCACGTTCCTGCCTGCGTCGATCATCGCGTGGTCTGATTTCAAAGCCAACTATCCCGGCGGGCAAGTGTTATCACGCGACACGGGTCACGCCCGATCGTATGGCAGCAACCCGTACGTCGGCTACGACGATGTGAACAATCCACCGTTTCTCTATCGCGGGCCGCAAACGCCCGATCGGCTGCCGCCTGTCGCGCGCGTGCTCACGGTTGATCTCAACGGTGAAGCAGTGGCTTATCCCTATGACGTGTTGAAAGACCAGCACGCGATCAATGACGTTGTCGGTGGGCAAGACATCGTGGTGATATGGCAGACGGGCACTTCGTCGGCGCTGGATCAATCGACAGTCGCGGGCGGGCGCGATGTCGGCACTGCAGTGGCTTACTCACGCGAACTCGACGGGCAGACGCTCACCTTTGAATTTGACGGGACACACATCATCGATCGGGATACGGGCAGCGAATGGGATGTGCTTGGTCACGCGATCAACGGCCCGCGCACGGGCCAGGCGTTGACGCCCGTCGTCGCGATCAATCACTTCTGGTTTTCGTGGGCGGCGTTCAAGCCGCAGACACGAATCTATCAGCCGTAAGGTCGCCGCACTCATCGGACCGCAGTCGCCGGAGATGGCAGGTATCAGCGGTCAATACGTCGGTCCCAGGTTGAAGCCGGTCAAGTCGTCTGAAGCGTCTTACGATGTGGAAGCGGCGCGGCGTATGTGGGACATCAGCGAGGAGTTGACGAGCCTGCGCTCGAACGGATCAACCGATCGAGTGACGACGCTTGTCATCAAAGCGGATCGTGCAGCGATGGGTGTCTGACGGTGTGGTGGGTTGTCGTCAATCGATCGGGCTGCGCCGGGGATCGGCGCAGCCAAATTCAACGGAAACGCCGCCGATCGATTCCGAACGGCGGCGCAGGCGCGTGACGAATCTAGCGCCTGATGCTGAAAACGGCGTCGCTGGTATCCAATACGCTGGACTGGTTGATGCTGATCACCCGGATCAAGGCCCCGGTCGCAGCCGGTTTGGTGACCGTCCATTGAAACGCACCCGTGTTGGACACATGAGTGGCAATCTGCTTGTAGCTGGCGCCACCGTCGCGGGAGAGCAGAATTCTCACATTGCCGGTGACACTCGTAGCAGTCCACTGGATGGTCTGAGTGCTGCCGATCCGCCACACCTCGCCGCCATTCGGTGCGATGACCGTAATGGATGCAGGTGGTGGTGGTGTAGGAGTCGGCGTAACGCCGCCAGGCGTGAGCGTGAACAGTTCGGCGCAGCAGGTTCCGCTTCCGTTGCCCCCGCCCCCGACGGCCAGAACGCGACCATCGTTTAGCCGGGTTGCCGTGTGATCCCCACGACTATCGATCATGCTGCCAGTCGCTGACCAGCCGCCAGTGGCGGGATCGAAGATCTCCGCGGTGCTGAGGACGGCTCCATTCGTAAGACCCCCAACGGCCAGGACTTGACCATCACTAAGCAGGGTCGCCGTGTGGAATGCACGAGTGGTGCCCAGGTTGCCGGTGGCGGTCCAGATGCCGGTGACGGGATCGTAAATCTCCGTGCTGGCAAGCGGGATAAAGTTGCCGCCCGAGTCGGCTCTGCCTCCAGCGACCAGCACCCGACCATCGTTCAGCAAGGCTGCCGCGTGATCCCACCGGGCGCTGCTCAGGCTGCCGGTGGTGATCCAGGTATCGGTCGTCGGATCGTAGATCTCCACGGTGCTCACGGCGTTGGCGCTACTACCGAGGCCGCCGGCGACGAGCACCCGGCCGTCACTCAGCAAAGTTGCCGTGTGGCCGCCGTGTGTGATGCCGGGGTTGCTGGTGGTAATCCAGAGGCCCGTGGTTGGGTTGTAGATTTCCGCCGTTACGCCTCCGACAACGAGTACCCGGCCATCGTTGAGCCGTGTGGCGGTGTGCTGGGAGCGGGCCATCGTCATACTGCCAGTGAGAGTCCAGGTCCCCGTGGCCGGATCGAAAATCTCCGCGCTGGCATAGGTCACGTTGGTATAGATGGTGTTATCGACCCCGCCAGCGACGAGCACCCGACCGTCGTTCAGCGTGGTCGCCGTGTGTAGGGCGCGGCTGACCGTCATGCTGCCAGTGGCGGTCCAACTGCCGGTGGCGGGGTTGAAGATTTCCGCGGCCGCGCTGAAGAAGCCGGTCGGTCCACCGGTGGCCAGCACCCGGCCATCGGCAAGCAGCGCCGCCGCGTGCCACATATGGCTATTCACCATAGCATTCGTTGCCGTCCATTGACCGGCAGCCAGGGCGGACGCCGCGAAGCTCGTCAGCAGGACCAGTGTCGCCAGCAGTGCGAGCCAGGCGGTGAGCATCGATCTGGAGCGGAGCGTGAGCTGTGTCATGATAGTCTCCTTTGTGGGCCGTCCGGCGCACTTGCAGCACTGGACGGCTGCTACTTTCTGGTCGGGTCGCCCGGCCAGCCCCCCGGCGCAGTCGGCTCACTCCACCACGCTGTGGAGTGCCGCACACAGACCTGCGCCGACCGTATCAATCATCCGAAGCTGACCAATCTTCAATTCGTGAGGATCAGTTGTGCTTATAGACGCGGCCGGGGAGCGGTTTCTTACCTGGCGCAGCAAACTATCCGTTCGCGCATGGAAGGCTTCTACAACGACGGGGGAGTTGATTCAGGTAGTGCCGGGTGAAGCCCTGGCGTGGATGCCAGAACGGCATACGATATGCCGGATGTATCGCTAGAAGAGAAGGGCGAGTCGCGGAAATCGCCATCCAGAATTAAATCTGTTAGCAACGCCTGGAAGCTGAATACGGCTAAGACTATGGTGAAGTTAAGGCGCCGCCGATCGATTCCGATCGGCGGCGCTGATCTGGCCTGCGTGAATCGCTACAATCCCGGCATGGGGATGACGCCGAGCTGCGCCAGCACGCCGAAGAAATCCATATTGGCCCAGTGCTCGACGATCCTGCCATTGGCGATGCGGTAGATGCTGATGCCCGTCGTCTGGACCTTCTTCCCACTGCCGGCTGGCGCACCCATGAAAGCGACACCCGTATGCGTGCAGGTCAGCGTCCAGCGCTCGATGACCTTATCGCCTTCGGCCAGCAGGTCGTCCGTGGTGACATGTGAGTCTGGAAAAGCGGCCAGCCCGCCTTGATGCGCCATTTTGCCGCCTTCGATGCCGGACGGCAGGCCGGGCATCATACTGTGCGCGACGAAATCGGCGGCCAGCACAT
>JACRBO010000631.1 GCA_016219235.1 Chloroflexota bacterium | reverse complement strand
TCGCGCTCGCGCACGAAGTCAGTGGATACCTTGCCGACCAGCGGCGCAGCGGTTCTTCACTTGGCTGCGACTGGTTCGACGCACTCGATCGTCGCCAGACCCCCGCTATCGGCTCACATCACCGACTTTCCGAGACCACTCGCATGTACCCTATACAGGATATGTATTCCTAAATACCACGCTGTCGTTTGATTATCGCGGTGGAAAGGTTACCCTCGCTCGAGACTCGGCCGGCGGCGGCGGGGCAATTACCATCGACGACCGGATCATCATGGCTGTGACCCATCCAGATGGAAGCCAGAGCACTTTTTCTAGGGGAGGGCAAGCATGGAATGGCTGCTTTGGCTATACAGGGGGAGAAGATGTAACGCAGTATTTCGCCTACGGGATCAATCAAATCCAAATCACATTGGATGACGTATGTGGGTATGACTATGGATCAGATTCACTCTGGCTGGTCCCCAGTTATCCAGACGAGCAAGGATTAGCCCAAAACGAATGCCCGTTATGCAACAATCAGCAAAGCCAACACTTCCTGGGCGGGCCGATCAATGTTCGTACAGGCAACTATAACTATCAGGTGACTGATTTGTCTATCACCATGCCCGGCGAACCTTTGCGCTTTGAACGCAGCTATAACAGTCTGAATTACGGATACAATTATGGCCCTTTAGGTGTAGATTGGACGCACAATCACGATATCCGGCTCTCGTTCAACCTCCGAATCAACAATACCACTTATCCAACGGGGACAGTGACGCTCACTGCCCCACACGGCTCCAAGTTGCAATTCTATACAGACGCGATCGGCAATTATCTGCCTGGGCCTGGTGTACAAGCCAACTTGACACGCAGCCTGAACAGCCCATATGTCTATACCGTTACAGCCGCCAATCAGACCATTTATCAATTCAACAACGTTGGTCGCTTGACCAAGCAGCAAGATCCCGCTGGCCATGTTCTCACCTATACGTATTTCGTGAGCGGTCCCTTGAAAATGGTGTCGGATTTATCGGGGCTACGCTACTTGAAATTCGACTACGATAGTTACATGCGGTTGATTAAAGTCAGTGATCCCATCAGTCGCAATGTTCAATTCCAATTTTCTAGCCCTAGCTTAAGCGCCAGGCTAGTGGCCATCACCGATACGCGTGGGTTGAGATGGACTTATACCTATACAACCGGCCCACTGGATCAGGTGATTGACCCCGACGGACGAACCGTGGAGCGTAATGAATATTATGGACTTGGCATGATCGCGAAACAATGGACGGGGGCGGACGAATTGATCCTCGCGCGCAGTAATACGCTCAGCCGGGATGGCGTGGTTACTGTCACGGATGCGCTGACGCGTGCCACGGTGGATGCCTACGCAAGTGGCCTGTGGCTGGGCGGCACAGATGCCGCCAGCCAGGCGATCACGCGCACCTATGATGCCAACTTCAAGCCGACCCACCTGGCCGATGCCAACGGCCACGGCACACAAATCGAGTGGAGCGCAAACGGCTTTAACCCCGCCCGCATCATCGGCGCAAACGGCTACTCAACGACGATGAGTTATGATGCCGGTAATAACTTGACGCAGACCGTCGATGCACGCGGCTTTACGACCACTTTTACATACTCCGGCACGTTCCTGACGCGCAAAGTGGATGCCGTGGGCAGCACCTGGCTCTACACACCAACGGCAGATGGGCGCAATCTGCTAGCCGCCGAGCTAGCGCCCGGCGGTCGATTAACCGAATATCAGTACGATCAATTTGGACAGCGCAGCGTCGTAACGGACGCGCTGAAAGGCGTGACCCGCTACGGCTACGATCCAGTCGGGCGGCTGATCACGATCACCGATTCGCTCGGGCGGATCACCGTCAATGCCTACGACAAGGCCGATCAGTTGATCGCCGTTACCGCCAATTTCACTACGACGGGCGGTGTTGATCCCAACGCTTTCAACTTGACGACGCGTTACGGGTATGATGGTTTTGGACGCCAGATTGCCGTAACCGATACCCTTCAGCACGTGACGCGCAACTATTACGATCGAGCGGGACGGTTGATCTCGGTCACCGTGAATTTCACGACAACGGGCGGCGTCGATCCAACGGCATACAACCTGACGACGCGTTACGGCTATGATGCCGTCGGCAATCAGATTGCCATCACCGACACGCTGGGACGGGTCACGCACTACGAATACGATGCGCTCGATCGCATGATCGCCACAACCGATCCCATGACGGGCACTACGCGCTACGGTTACGATGCGGCCGGCCACCAGACCGACATCACTGATCCCAGTGGCATTGCCACGACCTTCGATTACGATGCACTCGGACGGCTGATCAAGATGCAGGATGCAAGAGGCAGCCGGACAGCTTATGAGTACGATGGGGTGGGTAATCGGATCGCCATCACCGACGCCAACGGTCTGGTGACACGCTACGCCTACGATCCGCTGTCGCGCTTGATCTCGGTCACGGAGAACTATTCAACTACCGGACTATCTGACTACCAGACGAATGTCACGACGCGCTACGGTTACGACGCCATCGGTAATCGCACGGTCATCACCAATGCGCGCAGCCAGACGACGACGTACACCTACGATGCCCTGTCGCGGCTCGTCGCCGAAACAAATCCGCTCTTGCAAGTCACACGCCACCAGTATGATGCGGTGAGCAATCGGGTGGTGATGACGGACGCCAAAAACCAGGTCACACGCTATGGCTACGACGGACTCAATCGGCTGGTGGTCATCACATATACCGCCGACGCCACGACGGTGAAGTACGCCTATGATGCGCTGGGCAACCGCACTGCGCTGACGGATACAACCGGCACAACGACGTATCGCTACGACGCCCTGAGCCGCCCCTTGACCGTGACTTCGCCGCTGACGGGTGCAGTGGGCTATCGCTATAATGCGGTGGGCAATCGCACTCACCTGATTTATCCCGACGGAAAGGTGGTAACTTACACCTATGACGCGGCCAACCGCTTGACGGGCGTCAGTCCGTGGAGCAGCAGCCCGGTCAGTTACACGTATGATGCCGCCGGACGCCCGCGCGAAGTGAAGGTCGGCGGCGCGTTGACCACGCGCTACGGCTATGACGCGGCTGGTCGCCTGACGTGGCTGCATCATCTGACGGCAACCCCGCAAAGCGGGGCGCAAGCAGCCGGCTCGGCAGCCTTCTACAGCTATCGGCTAGATGCGGTCGGCAATCGCATCCAGGTCATCGAATCTCGTGACTGGCCGTGGAAAGCGTTCCTGCCGCTGATCCTGAACGGATCGACAGGCGGCGGAGCCATGATGATGAGCGCGCCGATGATGCCGAGCGCGCCGATCGGATCGTCGTCATCGACGTTTGCTTCACCACTAGCAGCGCCCCAATCATTCACATCGCCGTTAGCGGCGCCGATGAATCCGGCGACACCGACAGCGCCGGGGAGCAGTTCGTCCAATACCGTGCCGGACTTGTCGATGTTGTTGTTGACGCCCGTCATCGTCGCGGCGGTGGTCGCGCAAAAGAAAGACCGCCGATGGTCGGTGCCCATCGCCGTGCTGGCCGGTATCCTCGTGACCATCGGCGCGGCTCAAAGCAGTAGTGGCGCTGCGCCCCGGCCCATGCCCTTCCTGTCGCCGCCGTCACTGCCGTCACAGTCAGGGTGCTCGAATCCAGCAGCAGTGCCAGGCGGGCGCGTGATCAGCTACGCCTACGACCCGCTGTATCGACTCAGCGCGGCGGCCTATTCCACGGGCGAGTGCTATCAATACGCCTACGACAAAGTCGGCAACCGCACGACGCAAACGGCGACGATCACCTCAACGCTGGTCACGACCTATGCGTATGATGTGGCCGATCGCTTGACGAGCGTCAATGGTCAAACCTACACGTGGGACAACAACGGCAGCCTGACCAACAACGGCAAGTTCACTTTCGCATACAACAACGCCGGACGCATGACGCAGGCACAAGGCATCACGGCCACTCAGGTTTACACTTACAATGGCGATGGCCTGTTGATGAATCGCAACGGTGCGCGCAACGTGTGGGATCAGGCCGCCGATCTGCCGCAGTTGTTAAGTGATGGCACGACGCTCTATGTACCGGGCGTCGGTCAATGGAATGGCACGTCGTGGGCGTATGAACTACCCGATGGTTTAGGCAGTGTGCGCCAACTGGCCGACGCGCAGGGCAACATCGTGCAGCGCTATGACTACAACCCGTTTGGTGAAGTCGTCG
>JACRBO010000633.1 GCA_016219235.1 Chloroflexota bacterium | reverse complement strand
CCGTCACGCTGGTGTATCCCATCGCGGCCGAGAAGTGGGTGGTGCGCGTCGAAGCGAATCGACGCACGGTGATCGGCCGGCGCAAATCGCCGCATCGCGGCCACCTGAGCGAACTCTTCATCGAACTGGTAAGCATTCCACAGTTGGTGGCGCATCCCAACTTCACGCTGGAAGTGGCGCTGATTCACGAGGAGGAACTGCGCTGTCCGGCCACCGGCAAACGCCGATCGCGCTGGCTGCGACCGTGGCGCACGTTCAATCGCCGGTTGTTGAAGGTGATCGATCGGGTAGCGCTGAGCACGCCGGACGACTTTCGCCGCTTCATTCCAGCCGATCTATCATCGCCCTTCACCAGCCGCGAGTTGGCCGCCGCGCTCGATCAGCCGGATGCGCTGGCGCACAAGACCACGTATTGCCTGCGCAAAATGGGCACGCTGAATGTGGTGGGCAAGCGGGGCAAGGCGTGGTTGTATGCGGTGAATCAGACGTAGGGGCGAATCCATGTGTTCGCCCGCGCAGACACATAGGTCTGCCCCTACGGTGTTTGTGTTTTGATAATTCGTGTCTATACTGCTTCAATGCTTTCCGATCGAGAATGACCATGACATCTTCTACCGACTACACCATCGATGAATTGATCTCCGTCTGCATCGCGCGCCAGATCGCCAACTGCGAGACCGTGGTGCAGGGCATCGCTACACCGCTGGTGATGGCGGGCGTGATTCTGTCCAAACTCACGCACGCGCCCGACAGCTGGCTGGCCTCGGCGGTGGGCGGCACCGTCTGCCGCGAGTGGGCGCCGCTGGGACTGGCAACCATCGAGCAGCCGTGGCTCGATCACGGCCTGGCGCTGATGTCGTTTACGCAAATTGCGTGTGAATTCTTGCCGCGCCTGCGCCCGCGTGAATTTCTGCGCCCCGCGCAAGTAGATCAATTCGGCAACTTCAACAACGTCGTCATCGGCGCGGATCATGCCCGGCCGCAGATGCGGCTGCCTGGCAGCGGCGGTATTCCCGATGTGACGTTGTACAACACCCGCACAATGTTGTATGTGCCGCGCCACTCGCGCGCCGTCTTCGTCGATAAGGTCGATTTCGTCAGCGGCCTCGGCCACACACCCGATCGGATCAGCGGTGCGGGGCCGCAGTATTGCGTCACCAACCTGGGCCAATTCGATTGGGCCACTGGCTGTATGCGGTTGATCGCTTTCCATCCCGGCCAGTCGCCGGAATCGATCCAGGTCAAGACCGGCTTCCCGCTGGATGTTGCGCCCGACGTGCATGAGACGCCGCCGCCCACGATTGAAGAGATCGCGCTGCTGCGCGAGACGATCGATCCGTTAGGTGTGCGCAAGTTGGAGACGCTCAGCGGCGGGGCGCGCAAGGAGATGATTCGAGAGATTTTGCGGCGGGAGGCGGGCCGCTGAAGCAGAATAAAAGTCCGGCCCTGATTCCTCAAGGCCGGACTTTGCATATTCTGTACCGTCACGAGTGGCTTTGGTTTTTCGGCGGATAAGTGAACGGCGCGTCCTCTGGAAACTCGCGGCGATAGGCTTCCGCATCCAGATCAATCTCGTATTGTTCGGCGTACTCGTGTAAGGTCATCTCACCTGAGCGTCCTTCTTCGGCAGCCAACGCTTCCAGCCATTCGCGCGTAGCCAGGTGAGCAACAAACACGGGCACGCCATCGTGTGTCACCACGACTGGCCCTTGTTGGGTGAGCCGCGCCAGTTGAATTGAATCCAGCTGGCGATCATCAATCTGTAACAGGCTCATAGTTCTACCTCCCGTCCCTCGACAAACAACTTCTCCCGCACCTTATAGCCGATGGCTTCGACGCGAATTTCCCCCGAATGGTCATCAACGTTGTACAGCACCCGCCACGGTATCACTGTCAGTTCAAAAGTCACATCCAGTGCATTTGGCTGTCGTAGCATTTTTACGCTGCCTTGTGCTACAGTGGGTTGATAAGTCAAACGCGCTGCAATCGCGTTGATCAGTCGGCCATGTTCACCGCGATTCATAACTCCTTGGCGCAACAGGTAACGGATGTGCTGTCGGGCCGTTACCGTCAGAATGATCGAGTAGGTCATGGCCTTGTCCCGATTGGATTATACCATTGAGAAATAGGCGTTTCCAGCACGAAGTCCAGCCCTGATTCCTCAAGGCTGGACTTCGCTTTCCACGCTTCGCGCGGCACAGGGAGGCTCGCGCTCACATCTTCACGCAGCACGTATCACGCAGCACGTTTCACTGATCAACTTGCAGCGCCGATGGCAAACTGGCCGCCCACGCACGGATCGCCTCCCAGTTGCGCCGATCGCCCGCCGGGGCCTGAATGATCAGCATGGCGAATAACACCGCCCACCACTTCAAACGACCGTACTCCAGCCGGCCGCCGAACAGGCCGACGCTCACCGGTTTGACCGGTCGGGTCGCCCGCAGAATGGGGCGGATGTAGTTAGACAACCGGGCATAACGTTCTTTGAATTTCAGGCGGCCTTCGACTTCTGGCGGTTTGGGTAGTTTTTCGTCTATCGTCACCGACACGCCGTCCACAGTCGATTCGCCGGTCTGGGTCAGGCTCATTGCCGTGACAAACACGGCCAGCGGAATACGCTGGAAAGCTGACCGATGGCGCTTAAGAAAGCCCGACGCAGCGCGGTGCCAGCCCATGATCATCGGCCCGCCGACCACCACGCCGGCATAGGCCGCCAGGTCCTTGACTTCGGCGAAGGGTAGAACATCCACCTGCGCCCCACTCTTAGCGATTTCTTCGCCAACAGCTTTAGCCACATCGGCGGTTGAACCTGCCATCGTGGCGTAGGCTACCAAGACTTTCTTCATGTAGAGTTATCCTATCGCCCGCTAATTGACGCGCATAAAGCCGAGGGTGCGGAACATCACCCGCATCATGGAGTGGCCGAAGTCCGGCTTCAGGAATTGATTCGGGCAGCTGCCGGGGATCACGGCGATGCCGTTCTCGCGGCACAGCTTCACCGCCTCGAGCGAGACGCTGGTCATGCTCTTGGCCGCACCGGGCTTGGTGCCCATCATGCAGTGCATCCACACATGCTTGATGCCGAGTTCCACGCACTGCTGCACGATTTGATCGGTGATCGTGGGATTGGCGAGAATGAAGACCGCGTCGGGCCGGTCGGGGATCGACTTCAGGTCGGGATAGCACGGCGCGCCATCATAGGTGGTTAAGCGCGGGTTGACCGCCGACACAGTGTAGCCTGCTTCCTTGAACTTGCGGTAGCCCAGATTGCAGCCCGTCTCGCGCTTGTCGGACACGCCGACCACGGCGATTTTTTTCTGGGCGAGAAAATCCTGGACGAGGGCATCGATCTTAGCCATGTGTTTTCCTCCGTGTATCGCGTGTTTGAACGCGAAGTAGTTTTTGACTGGCCTGTTTCAACGCCTAACAGTGTACACGCCCTGCGGCTGCGCTTACACCTGAAAAAGATCACGCTTACCGGCGATCAATGTCACGCGTAGGCTTGACGGCACAGCCCCTTTGCACTGCGATGAGCGGGCAGCCGTTTATTCGATTGTTTGTCCGGCGGCACGCCGTGTTAGGCCGCCACAGACGCGCGGCACTGGGTTAGTTGCCAGTGGTCGTGAGACTGTCTGGCAGTATTATCTACCGTGTCTCTCGCATCCAAAGTGCAGTCTCCTCCACCTTGACCGCACGCTCGGCTTCATGCATCAACTTATTAAGACTGCGGCCACAGCGCAGTCTGGCAGTCAGTGGAAGGTAAGCAGGCGGTACGGGTGTCGGCTGACTGTTCAGCGCTTCATTAAAGCAGGGTGACCAACGCTGGATAAGCTGTCGCTCGGCGGCAGTCACTTCATTCCCCACGGTATCAAATTGCTCGAATTTTGAACTCAGCAATTCGATGGTGAATTTCATCGAGGTCGGCCAGTTACACCAGACAAATCGCCCAATGCTAGAGTGCCCTTTGAAACCGCTTTGTAGATGTTCCCAGACCCGCGCAAACGCCAGATAGGATTGACCGACATAGAAGACCACCGCGTCGTCCCGAAACAGATACAAATCCAGGTTCTTCCAGGCCGGTGGGCAGCGGTCAAGGAGCAGGAACCGTTTGAGTGAGATAACAACGGGCTGATCGTTCATGGGCGAGTTTGATCGCAGGCCGAGCGCCGGTCCACGCCGACTGAAACTGAAGGTATAGCGGCCCAATGGCCGGACGTCCCGCAACTGCGCGGGGTGTTGGGCGGCGGCTTAATACAAGACGAATCTATGCTTGCCTGATCACGTTCAAAGACGCCACTTTCCGTGTGCCTTTGTCACTGGCCGCAAAGTCCTCCAGATCATACAAGTAGTACATGAAGCCATCTGGGCCGTACTTCTTCTCCGACCCATTCACATAGTCATCCTCAATCGCGGCCCAGACAACTTTCCCAATAACCAGGGCTGATATGCCTTTCCCTGACAGGTCTCGCTGAGAGTCAAAAATACATTCCAGCGAAAGGAAGGCCTCTCGAACACGAGGAACATTGATGCAGTGTCCTGGCTCAGCGGTAAACCCGCCAATCGCTATTTCATCGGTATCTTCTTCATTATTGACGATGGTCTGATAACACGCATCAAAGTATCGAACACTCAGAAAGTTGATACAAAATTCTTTTGTCCGCAGGATGTTGTGATAGGTATGTGTTTTTTGGAGAAGCGGTGTAAGGGCAAAATAGCCGCCACTGTCTCCACAAAATGAACTCCATGACTGAAAACAAGCATTCGGCTTGCCATTCTCTTTGACGGTGGTAATCAGGAAGAGGGCCTGCGGTATGCCCAGGGCCATCTCATAATGCGAGAATACTTCAAACTCGCCTGGCCACCTATCGATAAAATTGCCGGGCCGGTTGTCACCTATTTCAATTTTCATGACATACCCCAATTCTACGGGCCGCTCAACTAGAATCAGGCCGAGGACTTTCAAATGGCTGCTCGATTCTGCAAGATACGACAAGCCGGGGAATTCTAGAGTAAATGGCCTGGTATTGGGTCAGGCGTACTTTCTCTGATCTGGAATCAGTATAGAACTGCTTTTTGAGAAGTCAAGCACAATCAAAAGCCCCGTCCGGTTACGGTAACCGGATGGGGCAATGTGTTAAACGGGGGCGAACAGCCTATGGGACGATCACAAACGCATCCGGCAACTGCTGCACCACGTTGATGATCGGTCCCAACGCGCTGCGGAGTTGGGCTACCACCGGCCCCAGACCTTTGGCCGCCAGCGGAATGCTGATCGGCTGGTCGAACGCCACCTTGATCGAGTTACTGACCGGTACGTTTAATTCCAGGTGCACGGGCAGCGAGGTGCCTGCCGGCAGCGCCAGGCTGACCGTGCCGTTGATGCTGCCAAATTGCCCCAGCGAAAAGGTGGCATAGGCGGTGATGGGCACGGGCGCCTGCGTCACGACCGTCGTGTCCTGGCTCAACGGCAAATCGAAGCGCACCGGCACCTGCTGGTCGATCTTGATGGTGTCCACGATGGTGGCCGCGCCCAGGCCCTGAAAGGCCGAATCGAGTTGGCCCAGGATGCTGGCCAGCGTCAACTTGATCGCGCCGACCTGATTGATCAGGACGACGACCACGACGATCAGCACCAGGTTGATGATCATAGACACGAACAGGCTGATCGATTTGAGCGCCTCCCACACCCGGCGCGGGAAGATGCGGCGCGGAGCAGGGTGCTCGTGATAGGGCACATTGGTGCCCGGAATAACGGCGACGGCCTGCGAAGCAGGTCGCGGCGCAACCCGTTGCGGCGCAACCCGTTGCGGCGCAATCGGTTGCGGCGCAATCGGTTGTGGCGCAATCGGTTGTGGTGCAGCTTGCGGCGCAGATTGCGGCGTCGAGGCCGGTTGATCGGCAGGTGGTGTAGACATCACTTTCTCCTGTAGCAACGATAAGTGCGCGCCCGGTTGGGACACGCACTTATCTTAGCATCGACCGATTGAGAAAGCAATTTGAATGGCGTTGGAAACCTGTTACTTCCAGCGGGTCAAAATGACCTCGCGCTGGAAGAGTTTGACCGACAGCGCCACCATACCCACGTTGACGATAAACAGCAGCAGGCTGAAGATCAACATGGTGCTGACGTTAAGGGTGATGAAGCCGATGATGCGCCCGAAGAGCAGGGCCATGACGGGCACGATCAGCACGGCGCTCAACTGCTCGGCGACGCGCGGGTCGTTGACGCGCGATGAGACGGCGACCGCCGTCGTCACAGACAGCACGCACAGCAGCGGCGCGGCCACGAACATCCCCACCAGCCACAGCGGATCGGCGATGATGGCGAAGACCCGGTCACTGATCGCCATCAGCCGCGCCCCTACGATAAAGATACCAAACGACAGCCAGGTCGCAGCGATAGCCGGGATGACGGACGCCAGCCCCTTGCCCAGGATAATTTCTGTCGTAGAGGTGGGCGTCGCCAGCAGCGGCTCCAGTGAGCGCGTGGCCTTCTCGCCGACGATACTGTAGGCGGCGATCGTCACCGGGATCATAACCGGAATGATGAGGAACAGCGCCATGAATGAGCCGACCATATAACCTTGCATGCATTCGCTGGGATTCAGGCCCTGGGCGTCGCAGGCCGTGAGCAGCGCCGGCGGGGCGTCGTTCATCTCGGCCGGATCAATCTGCCGCATCACGACCAACTGCACCAGCAGGATGACGACGAACAGCACCGGCATCAGCCCGACGGTAAACAGCACCATTTTGTTTTTGAAAACTTCCGCCCACTCTTTGTCGATAATCGTTCGAATTCGCATGATTGACCTCTACCTGGTGTTAATCACCGACAGATACACGTCTTCCAGCGAGTGCCGCACTTCGCTGACAAATTGCACCTCGGCCCCGGCTTCAACCAGCGCCTTGACAACGACGGGATTGGCCGTTTCGGGATCGTCGAGCGCGAGGATCAATCGGCTGTCTTCGATCTCGACGTTTTTTACCCCTGCCAATGTCCGCACCCGATCAGCCATCGCCGCTTCAACGTGCTTCAATCGAAATTCGACCGTGCGGCCAAACAGCGCGTTGCGCATGCGACTGGGCGAATCGACGGTGAGCAGCCGCTGCTTGAAGACGCCCACGCGGTCGCACAACCGATCGGCTTCGTCCAGGTTGTGGGTGCACAGGAAGATCGTGCGCCCTTCGGTCTTCAAGTCTTCAATGAAGTCACGCACCAACTTGGCAGCCTCGGGATCCAGTCCGGCGGTCGGCTCATCCAGAAAGAGCGTCTTCGGCTCGTGCAAAATGGCCCGCGCGATGGCGAGTTTCTGCTTCATGCCCTTGGAGAACGACCCGGCCGGATCGTGACGGCGCTCCCACAGGCCCAGCAGGCGCAGGTATTTCTCCACCTGGCCGGGCACGTCGCGCACACCGTACAGCCGCGCATAGATGTTCAGGTTCTTCTCGGCGCTCAACCGATCGTACATGCCGGGCTGTTCGGTGAGAATACCGATCGAGCCGCGGATGGCCGTATCATCTTTGCCGACGACCAGATCGTTCACCCACGCCCGACCGGCCGTCGGCCCGATCAGGGCGCTCAGCATGCGCACCGTCGTCGTCTTGCCCGCGCCGTTGGGGCCGAGAAAGCCAAAGACTTCGCCTTGCTGAATGTCCAGCGATAGATTATCCACCGCCAGCACCTTGCCGGTGCGCTTGTCGCCATCGAATGTTTTTGAAAGCCCTTCTGTACGGATCATGTGCTATTTCGTACCTTTCCTGGATTTGCGCCGCCAATTTTTCAAGGTCCGATCGAACGACGCGGTAATTTCTTCAGGCGCATACCCCAGACTCAACGCTTCCAACACCGCCCGATCGATCAACGTCTGCAGCGCGTCGCGTCGGTGCCGCCGCAAGTGCGGATGATTCGCCGGTCGTGCGATGTAGGTGCCGCGCCCCTGCTGCGCCGAGATCACGCCGTCTTGATCGAGCAGATCGTAGGCCCGGGCCACGGTGTTGGTGTGCACGTGCAGATCCGCCGCCAGGGCGCGCACGGTGGGCAGCTGATCGCCCGGTTTCAATTGGCCGGCGGCGACCTGCTGTTTGACCTGCTGAATCAGTTGAGCGTAGATGGGCGTGCGGCTGCGCGGGTCGAGTTTGAGGTCCATAAAATTGTCCTAATTCACATGTGACAATTGTAGGACTGATTTGAAGGGTGTCAATCGGCCAAAAGGCGGAGACGGTCTTGGCCGATGGGCTGATCGGGAGAAAAACACGGGGCCTGATCACCGATCAGACCCCGTGTTCAACGAGCGTTGTGTTGTTGGTTAGTTGATATGGGCGAGATACGCTTCCACCATCAACACATTCGGCCCGGCCTTCTTGATGACATCCAGATTGGTGCTGGCCGTGGCGATCTCTTCGACCTGCTCGTTGACGAACCACTGCAAGAAGTTCTGCGCGGCGTAGTTCTTCTCGGCAATCGCCAGCGTCATCAGATCGTTGATCTGATCGGTGGTGCGGATTTCGGCGTCCAGCGCCAACTGCGCGGCGGCTTCAGCCGAGGCAAAGTCGTTTTGCGCGGCGGGGATGGCGGGAATCTCCACCTTGCCGCCCGCGTCCAGCACAAACTCCACAAACTTCATGGCATGCTCGCGTTCCTCTTCGGCCTGCTTGTAGAACAGCTTGGCCAGGCCCTTCAGACTCTCGCCGTCGAACCAGGCCGGGTTGGCGACGGACTGGTTGGAGTTGGCGAGTTCGTGCCCGATCTGGGCGTTGAAGGCGGCATTGATGGTCTTGCTGATGATCATGATGGGATCTCCTGAAGTAATGTGAGTTAAGTCGCGCGGCGATGTTGGCGCGCGACTTTGAGCATGTTCGTAACGTCATCAAAGATTATAACCCGTCAAGAACAATTGGTAAACGGCAAAATCGGCTATAATTGCGCCGGACATTATCTTTTACTCTGGTCGAGGTGGCCGCGTGCTGAAGATCAAAAATGCTAAGAAAACCGTCCAGCCCGATACGCGCTACGCCAACGATGCGCGCATGGCGCTGGAGATGGATCAGGGCTATCCCATGACGACGGTGCAGGATGTGACGCTGGAGAGCATGACCGCCGAAGCTAAATATACGGTGCAGCAGATCGTCGATAAACTGATCGAACTGCGCCCGGCGTCACGCGCCGCCTCGCACACTGCGAAGCCGTCCGCCTAAGGCGCTTCGATGCTGGGCGACGTGGTGGTGCAGGGGGGGCACGGCGCGGACTGGCTGCGCTTCCATGCGCCGCGCGAGATCGTGACGGCGACCTCGCTGGCCGAAGTGATTGAACGACTGCACCGCGTCGAGACACTCGTTCAATCGTGCGGCTGGTCTGCGGCGGGCTTTCTGGCCTACGAGGCCGCGCCCGCTTTTGACGCCGCACATCGTGTGCGCGCGCATCGCGTGAAGTCGCCCGCCTCAACCGATTTGCCCCTGTTATGGTTTGGCCTGTACGATCGGGCTGAGCCGTTCGCGCCGCCCACGGATCACGATCGGTCCGCGTACTCGATCGGGTCGTGGACGCCCACTAAGTGGATGCCCTCCGTCACGTGGCCTGAATACGAGCGAGCCATTCACGCCGTCAAGCAGCACATCGCCGACGGCGAAACGTATCAAGTCAATTACACCTATCGGCTGCGCGCGCCTTTTCAGGGCGAAGCGTGGCCGTTCTTTTTAAGCCTGGCCAGCAAACAGCCGGTGGGCTACGCGGCCTATGTCGATCTGGGTTCGCACGTGATCTGCTCGGCCTCGCCGGAACTGTTCTTTCAGTTAGCGGGGCGCACGCTCACCTCGAAGCCGATGAAGGGCACGGCGGCGCGCGGCCGCACGCTGACTGAAGATCGCGCGCAGGCCGATTGGCTGCATCACTCCGAGAAGAACCGCGCCGAGAATGTGATGATCGTGGACATGATCCGCAACGATCTGGGTCGCATTGCGGAGATTGGCACGGTGGCTGTGCCGCGCCTGTTTGAAGTGGAATGCTATCCGACCGTGCTGCAAATGACTTCGACAGTTCAGGCGCAGACCGATGCATCGTTGACCGAAATCATGACGGCGTTGTTTCCATGCGCGTCGATTACGGGCGCGCCCAAAGTGCGCACCATGCAGATCATTGCCGAACTGGAAACGACGCCGCGCGGCGTGTACACCGGCTGCCTCGGCTATCTTACGCCGCAGCGCGAGGCGCAGTTCAACGTCGCCATTCGCACCGTGACGATCGATTGCGAGCGTGGACAGGCTGAGTATGGCGTGGGCGGCGGCATCGTGTGGGACTCGGATGCGGCCGATGAATGGCGCGAGTGCGAGATCAAGACGCGGGTGTTGACGCAGCCCGCGCGCCCGTTCGATGTGATCGAGTCGATGTTGTGGACGCCGGGCGAAAAGCATACGCCTGACGACGGTTATTGGCTGTTAGACCGTCATCTGGCGCGACTGGCCGAATCGGCGGAGTACTTCAACATCCCGATCGATCTTCTTGCGCTTCACGATCAACTTGCAGACTTGAGTACGACACTGGCGCCAGTCGCGCATAAAGTTCGAGTGAGTGTTACTCAACGAGGGCGCGTCTCGATCACGGCCACACTCTTGAGCGAGATGCCACTGCCGCCCGTCATGCGTGTGACGTTGGCCGCGCAGCCGATTGATGCCAGCAATGCCTTCCTGTATCATAAGACCACGCGCCGCGCTGTTTATGACGCCGCCCGCGTAGCGCAGCCGAATTGCGATGACGTGATCTAGTGGAACGAGCGCGGCGAGATCACCGAATCGACCATCGCCAACGTGGTCGTCTAATTGAGCGGCCAACGATACACGCCGCCCATCGACTGCGGGCTGCTGCCCGGCACCTTCCGCGCCGATCTGATCGAGCGTGGCCTGATCCGGGAGCGTGTTATCTTAAAGGGAGAACTCAGCGCCGCCACTCACATCTGGTTGATCAACTCCGTGCGCGGCTGGCTGGAAGCACAATTAACAATGACCAATGAACAATGACAAATGAACAATGCGGAGTGATTGGTTACTGGTTACTGGTGATTGGTAATCGGTAATTGGTGATCAGTGATTGGTCGATCCGCCCCGATTGACTAATCGACCAGTTGACCAGTTGACCAATCTACTAATTTACCAATCTACTACTGGACTCGCGCACCATGATCAAAGACACCCCCTACTGGTGGGCCACCGCGCCCGAGTTGCCGAGTTACGCTGACAAGTCATTGCCTCAACGCGCCGATGTGGTCGTCATCGGCAGCGGCTACACCGGCCTGTCGGCGGCGCGCAGCCTGGCGCAGCGCGGCGCCAGCGTCGTCGTGCTGGAAAAAGAGACGATCGGTTGGGGGGCGAGTTCGCGCAACGGCGGACAGGTGTTGACCGGTCTCGCCGTTGGCCCT
>JACRBO010000627.1 GCA_016219235.1 Chloroflexota bacterium | reverse complement strand
AGCAGGTTCAGCAGCAAACGGAAGAACTGCATCGCACGCAGGTGACGCTGCGGCAAAGCCTGGAACAGCAGGATTCGCTCAATCGGGAGTTGTTGGAGCGGCTGCGGCGGCAAGTGGAAGTGCTGGATCAACTGAACGTGGCGCTGCAAGCGGCGCAGCTGCGCCTGATGACGGAGCGCGAAGAAGAGCGCAAATTTCTGGCGCGTGAATTGCACGATCAAGTGATTCAGGACTTGCTGAGCTTCAATTACCGGCTGGAAGATATTGAGAGCGAAATCGACGACAAGTTGCAGCAGCAGGAACTGGTGGCGATTCGGCAGAATGTGCGACAGGTGGTGGCCGATTTGCGGCAGTTGTGCAGCGATTTGCGCCCGCCGACTCTGGACAGCCACGGCCTGAAGGCGGCCATTCGATCGCTGGCCGAAGAATGGGCTGAGCGCAATCGTATTCGACTCGATCTGAGCATCGATCCCAGGCTGGGGCGTTTGCCGGAGGCGCTGGAATTATCCGTGTTTCGCATCGTGCAGGAGGGGCTGAACAACATCCGCAAACACGCGGCGGCGCGACAGGTGACGCTGCGCGTGGAGCGCACACCGACCGCCAGCATCCTGATGCGTTTGACGGATGACGGGCAGGGGTTACCCAAACCGATCGATCTGGCGGAGTTGACGGCCACCAAGCATTTTGGCCTGTTGGGCATTAGTGAACGGGTGGCGTTGTCGGAAGGCACGATGCAGGTTGAGTCGTTGCCGACGGGCGGCACGGTCTTGCAGGTCGAGATTCCCAGCCCCTATCCATCGATGTAACGTTGTTTGTCGTCTACTCAGACATCGTGAGCTGCGTTCACCACAAAAGATGAAAGCGGCAAGTCGGTGACTTGCCAGGCAAGAGTCCACGCGCAGCGTGCCTCGCATTTTCAGATCAGTGACAAGTCTGAGCGCCGATGCGCCAGACAGGCAAACTTTAAGGAGGTGATGCGGCACAGCAACCAACCCCGGTTTCTCGTTTCAATCGTCTGCAGTCTGAAACTAACCACACATTTGGAGGAAAGTAATGAATCGCAGAACGAATCGCTCGCTTAAGATTTTGTCGTTGGTGGCTGCCTTCGCCATGCTGCTCGGCGCGTGCACCCCGGCGGCTGCCCCGACCGCCGCCCCGGCGGCTCCCGCTGCGCCCGCGCAACCCGCGGCCGGCAAGACCAAGATCGGTATCTCGATGTCGGACTTCGCAACCGAGCGCTGGAAGCCGGAAGCGGACCTGATGAAGAGCCTGCTGGAAGCCAAGGGCTATGAAGTTCTGGTGCAGGAAGCCAACCACGACGTCAAGCTGCAAAACGACCAGATCGACAACATGGTCGCGCAGGGCATCAAGGGCTTGATCGTGGTGGCCGAAGACGGCGACGCCGCGGCGACCGCCGTGGACAAGGCCCAGAAGGCCGGCGTGAAAGTGATCGCCTACGACCGCCTGATCAAGACTACGGGCATCGCGGCGTACCTGTCGTTCAACAACGAAGAAGTCGGCCGCCAGCAAGCGTTGGGCGTGCTGAAGGCGGTGGACATCGACGGCGGCAAGTGGACGACGGCCAATCCGCTGAAGCTGGTGAAGTTGGGCGGCAGCCCGACGGACAACAACGCCATCCTGTTCCGTAAGGGGCAGGACGAGATCGTGACGCCGTATGTGGACAAGGGCATAATCACGGTTGTGGCGGATCAGTGGGTGGACAACTGGGATGCGGCGAACGCGCTGAAGTTGATGGAGAACATCCTGACGGCGCAGAAGAACGCGGTGGACGCGGTTGTGGCGTCGAACGACGGCACGGCGCTGGGCGCGCTGCAAGCGATGAAGGCGCAGGGTCTGGCAGGCAAGGTGCCCATCTCGGGTCAGGACGCCACCGCTGACGGCTGCAACAGTATCGTCAAGGGCGAGTTGACCGTGTCCATCCTCAAGGACATCCGCAACCTGGCCCCAATCGCCGTGGACCTGATGGACAAGCTGGTCACGGGCGCGACGATCCCTGAACTGAAGTCCTACACGCTGGCCGCGCTGACGAATGACACCAAGTACACGGGTGAAGTTCAGGCTCAGTTCCTGCCGGTCGATCAGGTCTCCAAGGATAACGTGTATGACCTCGTCGTGAAGAGTGCTTTCCAGCCGTACGACGCGGTTTATCGCGACATCCCCGATGCCGACAAGCCGCCGAAGCCTTAGGGGTTGACACGGTAACGATCGGGTTGTATAACGCTTAGAGGTCTGCCGCGTCTCATCGGCGATGTGCCATGAGGCGCGGCAGACATCCTCAACTATCGGGTGGAGCTGGCGATGAGTGACGATTACATCCTGGAATTCGACAACGTAACGAAGACCTTTCCCGGCGTCAAGGCGTTGAGCGACGTCAGTTTCAAAGTGAGGCGCGGCGAGATTCACGGCCTGTGCGGTGAGAATGGCGCCGGCAAATCGACGCTGATGAAAATCCTCTCGGGCGTCTATCCCTTCGGGACGTATGAAGGCCGTGTCATGTATGATGGCAAAGAACTCAAACTGGAGACCAGCGCCATCCATCAGGCCGCCGAGGCGGGCATCGCCATCGTGTACCAGGAGTTGACGCTGGTACCCGCGATGACGGTCGGTGAGAATATCTTCCTGGGTCGGGAGCCAACCGTGCGTGGCGCCATTACCTGGGACAATTTGTATTCGACCACCCAGACAATTCTGGATCGCTACAAACTGGACGTTCACCCGCAGGATGTGGTCAAGGACCTGGGCGTCGGCAAGATGCAGATGACGGAGATTGCCAAGGCGCTGTCGGAAGATGCCCGGGTGTTGATCCTGGACGAGCCGACCAGCGCCCTGTCGGAGGCCGAGATCGACAAGTTGATGGAGATCCTTCAGACGCTCAAGGCGAACGGCGTCACGTGCATCTACATCACTCATAAGATGAACGAGTTCTTCCGCATTACGGATACTGTGACCGTCATGCGCGATGGAAAAATTGTCACGACCCAGCCGACCAAAGATTTGACCCCGGAGAAGTTGGTGAGCTACATGGTGGGACGCGAGATGAAAGAGCGCTTCCCCAAGGGCAATCGCAAACCGGGCGAAGTGATCTTTGAGTGCAAGGACCTGCACGCCGAGTGGGATGAACGCTCGATCTTAAAGGGCGTGTCGTTTACGCTGCGCAAGGGCGAGATTCTGGGCATTGCCGGGTTGATGGGGTCGGGCCGCACCGAACTGGTCATGACGATCTTTGGTGAATTCGCCAGGATTACGCAGGGTACGCTGGCCCTGAACGGGCGCGAGATCAAGATCAAGAACAGCCACAGCGCCATGGAGCACGGCATCAGCCTGGTGCCGGAAGATCGCAAGCGCCATGGTCTCGTGTTGATGCAGACGATTTTGAAGAACGTGTCGCTGCCCAATCTCGATCGGTTCGCCGGCTTCCTGCGCATCGATCAAAACGCCGAAATTGTCGAAAGTTTGCGCATCGCCAAGGAATTGGCGATCAAAGCGCCCAGCCTGCACGTGGCCGCCGAGACCCTCTCGGGCGGCAACCAGCAGAAGGTCGTCATCGCCAAGTGGCTGCTGTCCGGCCCCAAGGTGCTGATTATGGACGATCCCACGCGCGGCGTGGATGTGGGTGCCAAGTTCGAAATCTACAAGCTAATGAACGATCTGGCTGAACAGGGGATTGCCATCATCATGATTTCCAGCGAACTGGAAGAAGTGCTGGGCATGAGCGATCGGGTGATGGTGATGTGTCAGGGCCGGACCAACGGCATCATGAATGTGGCCGACGCCACCCAGGAAAAAATCATGCAGCTGGCCACCGGCATTGCATGACGCAGTACCCATCGTCAACGACCTTCAAGAGGTGATGAGCATGAGCACTTTCGTCCAGGCATTTCGCAAAAATATTCAGACGTACACTATTTTGATCGCGCTGGTTTTGATCTGGGTCGTGTTTGCCGTTGCGACCGAAGGCGGCTACGTCTCGCCGCAGAATATCTCCAACCTGTTCCGGCAAATGTCCGTCACTTCGCTGATGGCGGCGGGCATGGTGCTGGTCATCGTCACGGGCGGCATCGACCTGTCGGTCGGCCGGTTGGCCGGGTTCGTGTCGGTGGTCGTCGCCTATTTCCAGGCCAACCGCTGGAACACCGTGTTTCCTGATCAGCCGGCGGTGGCAGCCCTGCTGTCCGTGCTCATCGGTCTGGCGGTTGGCACCGGATGGGGGGTGATGCAGGGCTACATTATCGCTTATCTGCGCGTGACGGCGTTCATCGTGACGTTGGGCAGCCTGTTCATCTTGCAGGGGCTGGTGCTGTTGCAGACCGAAGGTAAGACCATCCCGGCGAATCAGCCGGTTTTCTCGGAAATTGGCCAGGGGTATTTGCCCGATACGCTGGGCTGGTTGTTGACGGCGGCCGTCATCGGGATTATGTTCTTCATGCTATTCAGAGGACGACGCAACAAGCAGAAATACGGCTTCCCCTTGCCCACGCTGACGATGGACATCGCGAAGACGGCGTTCTACTCGCTGCTGCTGGTGGTGTATGTGGCGGTGGTGAACTCGTACAAAGTGGCCCCCGGTATTCCGTATCCGGTGCTGCTCCTGGCCCTGGTAGCCATGGTCATGACTTATGTGTCCAACAACACCCGCTTTGGCCGTTACGCCTATGCCATCGGCGGCAATCGCGAGGCGGCTCGTCTGTCCGGTATCAACATACGGCGTGAGATCTTCTTGATTTTCACGCTGATGGGCTTCCTGTCCGGCATCGCCGGCATTGTGCTGGCGTCCTATGTCGGCTACGGCACCATCGGCGCGGGCGGAGGCTATGAACTGGACGTGATCGCCAGCGCGATTTTGGGCGGCACGTCGACGCTGGGCGGCATTGGCACGATCCCCGGCGCGATGGTCGGCGGTCTGATCATGGCGAGCTTAAGCACTGGTCTGCAGATGCTGAATGCACCACCGGCGGCGACCTACGTGATTAAAGGCGTGGTGCTGGTGGTGGCCGTCGTCGCGGACATGTATTTCAAGAAGAGCAAAAGCTAACGATTCGTAGCGATTTGGACTGGCAAACAAACAGGCGCACCTTTTGAGTGCGCCTGTTTGTTTTTGTTGGATTCGACTAATTCAACCGCCCGGTGATTTGATCAGCAGCTCGATGAACGCAGCGGAGGCCGGTCTATTGCTGCTGGCGCAACCAGTTGCGAATCTCCATGTCGGCCTCTATCCGGCCATAGCGATACCGCAGCCGTAGTACACTGGCCAGTTCTTCCGCCTTGCCACTCAGTCCGGCGATGTCCTCGGCGGTGAGTTTGCTCCACTTATGCCGCACCTGATCTTTGAGATTGGGCCACTTGCTTTGCAGGATGTCTTTGGTCGGGTCCATGTGTCTTGCTCCTGTGATGAAGCCATTCGCCGGCGGGCTCGCTGTGACTATATCTTGTACGCTTCGCGCCCGGCCCGCAGCAGCGCATCGACTTCCAGAACCGCTTCTGGCATGGACAGCCCGGCCGAGGCCGCCCATTCACGCCGCAGATTGTCGCGCACCTTTTGTAGCACCGAGGAATCCCCTTCGCCGATTGGCCGATTCCAGCCCAACGCGGTCAGGTCGCGCACGACCTCGCACATGCTCTGAAATGAACCGGGTTTCAGGCGTTCACTGATCTCGACGCGCCGCTTGTGATGATCGCGCTCTAAGGCAGCCGGGCGGCCCTTCAACACCAATCGATATTGCTCCAGGTCTTGCTTCGCCGTGACGGCTCGCAGGGTCGTCGAGCCATCTTCGCGCAGCGGCACCCAGACTGTCGCCGGGCCGATCGCTAACACGTAGTAGGGGCGCAGCTGAGCCCCGCCCAATTGGCGTTCCTCAAGCCGCATGATGTTGCCCACACCGTAACTGGGATGGACTGCGTTATCACCCGATTGGAATTCCATGGGACGTTCCTTTCATAACCGTCTGGTTAGCCGACAACGAACACGACGGCGCCCGCTAAGACAACAAGCCCGCTCGCGAAGCGTTTGACTGCGCGGCGGGCTTGCTATCCAGCTGAAATTTTAGTACCGGCGCGAACCGCCACGGCTGTTGCCGCCGCTGCTGCGATAGCCGCCGCCGCCGCGCTCTTCACGCGGTCGGGCCATGTTCACCGTCAGGGGGCGCTCGCCCAGCTGATAGTTGTGGAACATGCTGATGGCGCTTTGCGCCTCGGCTTGCGTCGTCATCTCGACAAACGCAAAGCCTTTCGATGAGCCGGTGTCGCGATCTTTGATCACGGCCACCGAGGTGACGTTGCCGGCCTGCGCGAACAACGTGCGCAGTTCATCTTCACTGGTCGAATACGACAGATTACCCACATACAACTTGACTTCCATGTTCTTTCAATCTCCTTAGATTGACCGGCTATTCGCCGGAAAGAAAAAGCCGCCAGCCCGTAAGAGGGTTTGGCGGCAGACGACACACACAACATCCAATTGAACGTGGGTAGATTATACCACAGCTTGCGCGGGGCCGCGCATCACCACCACTCAAAGAATTCGTCCGTTCCCAGCGTGGCGATGATGTTTGACGCCATCGGTTCCAGCGGCCCGTAGCCGATGTGGATGAAGTCGTCGATGCTGCCCAGATAGCACATGCGCTCGGCTTCAAACTTGCGCGGTTCACCTTCGATCAGCGTGAAGCGCAGCACAGGTGTGAATTGGGCATGGCTGTCCAATCTGGCTGACAGCTCACTGGCTGCTCCCGGGAAAATGGAGAACAGTGAACTCAAATCCGCGATGAGCGTCTCGGCATCCGCCCCCACCGCTTCGTAAACCTCGATGCGTTTGGGCCGTGCGTTGACGCGATACTTGTTGCGCTTCGGATGCCGCGCTACGGCGGCCTTCACCGCGTTGATTTCTTCCTCGCGCAGTTGCGAAGCCTGTATCTTGCTCAACGACACGACGCCGTTGACGCTTTCAGTGATCGCATAGCCATCTGGAATCTGATCCACCGGTTCGCCCTTGATCTCGCGCGCAAAGTAATAGCGCGGCTTGCCGGTTTTGGTTACGCCCTGACACAGATAGAACGTGAGATTTTTGCGGTTGGTGTAAGTGATGGACATGGACTGCTCCCAGGTTTGATTTTCAGCGCCGCTTAAGTGTAAACCGCTGTGGCTTGCCCGAGCCCAGTGCCGCCAGTTTGCGTATCCGGGCCTGCTGGTAGGCTTGAATCTTTGCGGCCAGTGGGTGCTCGGCGGGCATCTCGATATGGGTCAGTGAGCAGATGAAGGCTTCTGTTGATCCGTCAGCAGAAATGTCACACATGATGCCGCCTTCATCGCCCATATACAAGACCGATTTGATCGCGAGTTGGCGCTGACGCTTCAATTCCGGCAGTTGGCGTTTCAGAGTCTGCACCAGCCGGTCGGTTGCCAACGCGGGCAGGGGTAAATGTGCCTGCATGTCCTGCATCAACTCTTTGACTTGCCGCTCATTGTCGATCATAGGTCCTCCACTTGAATCTCATTTTTCACGCGTAGAAAGATCAATCGCCCGCGCGGACGGTGCCCGATTTGCGCTGCGATCGCGTCGATGTAGCGCCGCACCTGTTCGGCGTACTGCTCGCGCTCGATCGTCTCACGCATCTCTTCGATCGATCCCACTTCGTCCGTCTTGAAATCGACGATCGTCCATGCGTCGCCCGATCGATAGAGCAGATCGATTACGCCCGTGTCGTCGGGCAGCGCGTAGGGAACTTCGTGCAACCGATCGGCCTGTGTGATCTCCGCACAGAGCGGGTGTGACTGAAAGCGCCTTAGCAATCGTCGCACTTCGTTGATCGTGGCCTGAATCTCAGCATGATCGGTCAGGCCTGCT
>JACRBO010000623.1 GCA_016219235.1 Chloroflexota bacterium | reverse complement strand
GATGAAACGGAATGTTGGTCTTCACGCCGACGATGCGATATTCCGACAGCGCGCGCCGCATCCGCAAGATGGCCTCCGCGCGCGATTCGCCCCAGCAGATCAATTTGCCGATCAGTGAATCGTAATACGGCGTGATCTCGAAGCCTTCGTACAATCCGCTGTCGATGCGGACGCCGGGACCGGTGGGCCGATCGAGCCGCGTGATCTTGCCGGTGGACGGCATGAAGTTGTTGAACGGATCTTCGGCGTTGATGCGGCACTCAATCGCCCAGCCTTTTTGCCTGACGCTGCGCTGCTTCAGCCGCAGGGCGCGTCCGCGCGCGATGCGGATTTGCTCTTTCACGATGTCCACGCCGGTCACGGTTTCGGTGATGGGATGCTCGACCTGCAAGCGCGTGTTCATTTCGAGGAAATAGAAATTGCCTTCTTTATCAAGCAGAAACTCGATCGTGCCGGCGTTGTGATAATCGACGGCTTGCGCCGCTTTCACGGCCACGGTCCCCATCCGTTCGCGCAGATCAGCATCAACGGCGGGTGACGGCGATTCCTCAATAATCTTCTGATGGCGACGTTGAATCGAGCACTCGCGTTCACCGAGATGGATGACGTTGCCATGCGTGTCGGCCAGCAGTTGAATCTCGATGTGGCGCGCGCCCTGCACCAGTTTTTCAAGATAGACCGAGCCATCACCAAAGGCTGCTTCGGCCTCACGCCGCGCCGAAGCTAATGCGCCGGTCAGCGCGTCCATGTTCTCTACGCGCCGCATGCCTTTGCCGCCGCCGCCGGAGGTCGCTTTGATTAGTAATGGAAAACCGATCGAGGGCGCAATGGACGTGATCTCGTCGTCGTGCAGGCCGCCTTCGCCTTCGGTGCCAGGCACGACGGGCACACCGGCTTTTTGCACCGTCGCACGCGCCACAGCCTTGTCACCCATCGCGGCAATGGCCGACGGCTTCGGCCCGATGAAGATCAGGCCGTTGTCTTCGCACGCCTGCGCGAAGTCTTCACGCTCGGCGAGGAAACCGTAGCCGGGATGGATCGCATCCGCGCCCGATTGCTTCGCCACTTCCAAAATCTTGTCGGCGCGCAGATATGACTCGCGTGAGGGTGCCGGGCCGATCAAGTAGGCTTCGTCGGCGTAGCGCACGTGCAGCGCGTTGCGATCGACTTCGGAATAGACCGCGACCGTCTGAATGCCCAGCTCGTGGCACGCCCGCAAGATTCGGACGGCAATCTCGCCGCGATTGGCGATGAGGATTTTTTTGAACATGAGAATCCCTTGACTGCGGTTAAGGTTTGAGGCCCAATTTGGCGCGCGCAAATTTCCGCACAGTCTTCATGGCATTCACAGCATCGCGCGCATCCTTGGCCGTGGCCTGCAAGCCCGGGTAACGAACATCGATACCGTACGGGTTCAACACGTCCAGCGCCGGAGCAATCAACATCACGTCGGCATCAATTGACTTGATCAGGTTTTTAAGTTGGGTTAAGTCGTGTGTCTTGGGAAAACCCAGGCCATGTCTGACCAGCAGTGCCTTGAGATACTTCTCGGCGCACTGTTGGCATTGATTGCACACGACATCAGGCACAGACTGTTTGCGCTGACGCATCAGGATTTGCGCGCTGTTGTAATTGCCCTCGGCCTTTTCAATCCACTCAGCGACGGGATGAGCGCTCATACAACACTTTGCCTTTCGCCACAATTTCTTCGATAAAACAGTCTTTGATTTTGAGCCGCTCGGCTATTTCGGCAGGCGTCCGAACGATGATGTCTACCGGAAATGGCCGCGGATCGAGTACGGCTGAAGCTCGCCTGATTCGATCAACCGGTCGAAGTTTGCTGTTCATGATGATCAACAGATCGACATCACTATCGATCGTCGGCTGACCGTAGGCGAACGAGCCAAACAAAATGATCTTCTCCGGCTGCAATTCGTCGACGAGTTTCTGGACCGCGCGCCGAATCTTGGCTTCGGTGATCGGCCACCAGTAAAACGAGGCTGGAGCAGCCTGTTTACTGCGCCGAACCCGGAAGGGTTTGATGGCAGATGCCTGGGGTGAAGTTCTGGCAAGGCCCATATCAACCTCCAATCAATTACAGCGGAATATTGCCGTGTTTCTTCGGCGGATTCGCATCGCGCTTGTTTTGCAGCATTTCCAGCGCATTGATCAAGCGCGGACGCGTTTCCTTCGGCTCGATCACATCGTCGATGTAGCCCCATTCAGCCGCCACATACGGATTGGCGAACTTCTCGCGATACATCGCCACCAGTTCGGCCTTCTTCGCCGCCGGATCGGCAGCGGCTTTGATTTCGTTGCGGAAGATGATGTTGACCGCGCCCTCCGGCCCCATCACTGCGATCTCGGCGCTGGGCCAGGCCAGGTTCAGGTCGCCGCGAATGTGCTTGCTGTTCATCACGTCGTACGCGCCGCCATAAGCCTTACGCGTGATGATGGTGATCTTGGGCACGGTCGCTTCGCAGTAGGCGTACAGCAACTTCGCGCCAGACTTGATGATACCGGCGTGTTCCTGCGCCACACCGGGCAGGAAGCCCGGCACATCCTCGAACGTGATGAGGGGAATATTGAACGAATCGCAGAAGCGGATGAAGCGCGCGGCTTTCTCGCTGGCGTCGATGTCGAGCACGCCGGCCAGCACCTGCGGCTGCTGCGCTACGATCCCAACGCTGTGCCCGCCCAGCCGCGCAAAGCCCACCACGATGTTCATCGCGAAACTTTCCTGCACCTCATAGAACGTGCCGTCATCCACGACGTGTTGAATGACCTCTTTCATATCATAGGGTTTGTTGGGACTGTCGGGCACGATCGAGTTGAGGGCCTCGTCCATTCGCAACGGATCATCGGCCGTTTTGATAAACGGCGGGTCTTCCAGATTATTCTGCGGCAAATAGCCCAGCAATCGCCGGATCATGAACAGGCAATCGGCTTCGCTGTCCATCGCAAAATGGGCCACGCCGCTCTTGCTGTTATGCACGGCCGCGCCGCCCAGCTCCTCGAACGTCACATCTTCATGCGTCACCGACTTCACCACATCCGGGCCGGTGATGAACATGTAGGACGTGTTCTTCACCATGAAAATGAAATCCGTCAGCGCCGGGGAATAGACCGCGCCGCCCGCGCACGGCCCCATGATGGCGCTGATCTGCGGCACCACGCCGGAGGCCAGGGTGTTGCGCAGGAAAATATCCGCGTAACCGCCCAGCGACACTACCCCCTCTTGAATGCGCGCCCCACCCGAATCGTTGAGGCCGATCACGGGCGCGCCGTTCTTCAGGGCGAGGTCCATCACTTTGCAGATTTTCTCGGCGTGCACCTGGCTCAGACTGCCGCCAAACACCGTGAAATCCTGCGAGAAAACGTACACCAGCCGGCCTTCGACCGTGCCCCAGCCCGTCACGACGCTGTCGCCCAGGTACTTCTTGTCGCCCATGCCAAAATCGTTCGAGCGGTGCATGACGAACATATCGAGTTCGCGGAACGAGCCGCTGTCGAGCAGCAGATCGATCCGTTCACGCGCGGTGAGTTTCCCCTGCTTATGCTGCTTCTCCACCCGATCGGCCCCGCCGCCCTGTTTGGCCTGTTCACGCAGATCGTGCAGCCGTTGAATCTTGGGATCAACTGTAGTCATGATTGCTCCGTGTTGCGCGCTTCGCAGGCGTGTTGCGTGTCAAATGCGCGCCGGATTTTCGGCAGAAACAACATGAACCAGACGATCACGATACTGCCGATCGAGACAGCCACCGCCGCCGGGCGCGTCAGCGCTTCATACGAGGAGCGTTCGAGGGTGAAACGCGCGATCCACAGCTGGAGTTGATACGCGACGATCGCGATTAACAACCAGTGTCTCCCCCAGGCCCTCAATCGCCACAGGCCCAGCGCGGCGATCACAAAACCGATCGTCCACGTCACGCCTGTCACGATTGAAATTCTCCCCGGCGCGTCCACTCCCAGGCTTCGCATAAGACTCAACTGCTGCGCCGCCACCACCGCCTGCCCCGCATTCCAGGCCGCCAGTAATAACACCGCCACCACCAGCAGAGTTACGCCAAATGGTCGCTTCATGCTGCTTGCCACATGGCTGCTGGCGGCTTGTCCGCTGATGTGCGCGTGTGCCACAGGCCTGACCAGATCATCAATGGAAACACATTGCCCGTCAGCCACCAGGCCGGCCCGAAGTAATTGGCGGTGAGCGGCAGAAACGAACTGAGCCAGCACACCATCGCGTATTTCAGCGGCAAACGCGCCAGACTGGGTATCAACACCAGGTAGTAATACGGAATAACCGAGGGTGCGATGAGACTGCCGGCCGCCATCAGCATATCAGGATCCCGGCGCGATAGCCACAACATGGGCAGGACAAATACGATTGACCAGGGAAACAGCGAAACATTTTGAGGCTGGGCAGCCTTCAATTCCGGCGTGACTTTCAACAACAAGTTGGGCAGCCACCATCCCCAGATGATCACCGACAACACCATCCACAGCGCACCGGCCACAAACCAGCTGCGCCGCGCCAGCAAAGCAAAAGCCGCCAACTGTGGCCGGAGCAGGATCAGCGGCATAGCCCACGGCAGCAACAGGATCATCGCGAGGCCGATGAGGGGCTGTTGGCCCAACGTTGTTGAGTTGGTGAAGTTGTAATGGGGGCCTTGCAGTGTGCCGATGATCGCCGCCCCGACGACGGTCGCTGCGCCCAACACCACCAGCGCCAGCCACCAGCGGCGATCGCGTGCGGCAAACGTTTCAACCAGACGCACCGGCAGCGCGTAGCGCAGCACCAGCAGCCCCGCCAACGTCACGCCTTCCAGGGCGCCCAACAGCAGTACCCAGATCGTCGGCAGTGAGAACACCGCGGGAATAATCAGCCACTTCGAGCCGCCGTTGCGCTGAATGGCGATCACCAGCGACATGATTGTGATCGAGACCAGGACCGGCCACGGCAACAGATAGAGCAGCCCGTCTGTCCACGGCACAAAGAAGACCGGCACCAGATGCGGAACGAACACCATCCGGTAATCGAAACCTTGTGGCAGCCACCCGGCCACCAGTGCGATGGCGATCGCCATGATCGCCCAGGACACGCTTTGTCGGTTGCGCCGGAGGAAATCCGTCATCGCGCTACTTCAAGCCCAGGACATTCCGCGCAATGACCAGCCGTTGAATCTCGCTGGTGCCTTCGTAAATCTCGGTGATCTTCGCGTCGCGGAAATAGCGCTCTAGCGGCAGTTCTTTGCTATAACCCATGCCGCCGTGAATCTGCACCGCTTTCTCTGTGACCCACATCGCCGTCTCGCTGGCATACAACTTGGCCATGCTGGCTTCCAGACTATAGCGGCCGCCTTCGGTCTTGGTGCGCTCTTTCGCTAAAGCCGCGTTCCAAATCAATAGGCGCGCCGCTTCGATGCGCGTCTTCATGTCGGCCAGCATCCACTGGATGCCCTGAAATTGACCAATGGCCTGACCAAACGCTTCGCGCTCTTTGGAGTATTTCACAGCCGCTTCAAAGGCCGCTTCCGACACGCCCAGGGCCTGCGACGCGATCCCGATGCGGCCCGCATCCAGCACCGTCATCGCGATCTTGAAGCCGTCACCTTCCGCACCCAGGCGATTCTCCACGGGCACGCGATAGTCTTCGTACACAATCTCGCACGTCGCCGAGGCGCGAATGCCCAGCTTGGGTTCGGTCTTGCCGCGAATGTAACCGGGGTTATCAGATTCGACAATGAAGGCCGTGACGCCCCTGTGCTTCAACTCAGGCTGCGTCATCGTAAACACCACCACGTAATCCGCCACCGGGCCAGAAGTGACCCAACTCTTGCGCCCGTTGATGATGTAGTGATCGCCATCGCGCACGGCCCTGCTCTTCATCGTGCCTGCGTCGGAGCCACTCATCGGCTCGGTCAGCGAATACGCCCCGATCGCTTTGCCGGTCGCGATCGGCGGCACGTACTTGCGCTTCTGTTCTTCCGTGCCAAATTTCAAAATGCCGTGGCAGTACAGCGAATTGTTCACCGACATGATCGTGCTATGGCTCACATCGGCTTTGGCAATCTCCGTCATCGCCAGCACGTAGGCCAGCGTGTCCAGCCCGGAGCCGCCGTATTCTTCCGGCACTTCGATGCCCATCAGGCCCAGCGCGCCCATCTTCTTGATCGTCTCGCGCGGGAATTCGCCGGTTTCGTCGAAGTGCGCGGCCACCGGCGCGATTTCATTCTGCGCAAAGTCGCGCGCCGCATCGCGAATCATCTTGTGTTCTTCGGTCAGATCGAGATTGGGGCCAGTCATTGCTTGATCCTTGGAGTGGGGTTAGACTTGATTATAGCCTAAAAATGATGAGTGACGAGTAACGAGTGATGTCCCTTATCACTCATCACTTATCACTCTGCGAGGTGTCAAGATGGATGTACTCCGCTTCCCTTCCCGTCGATCGGTCGTGATGTCCAATCAAGGTATGGTCGCCGCCAGTCAACCGCTCGCG
Organism: Chloroflexota bacterium; assembly: GCA_016219235.1. Next base: position 10,202 of record JACRBO010000623.1, on the reverse strand, counting down.
GCCCAGGCCGGCCTGCGAATTCTGATAACCGGCGGCAATGCGATCGATGCCGCCGTGGCGACCGCCGCAACATTGAATGTGGTGGAACCGATGTCGACAGGCGTTAGCCGCGCTCGGGCACGACGTAATCCCCGGCAACGGCTTTGGCGGCGGGCAAATGATCGTGATCGATCCGGTGAGTGGCGCGTTATTGGGTGGATCAGACCCGCGGAAGGATGGTTGCGCGATCAGGTATTGACTTACCTTCGCTGCCGGGGATTCAACACCGCATTCAAGCCATCGCCCAACAGATTCCAGCCCATGCCAAAGAGGATCAGCGCGATCGTCGGCGGAACGTACACCCACCAGTACGTAAACGGGTTGCCGCGCACGCCGATGATCCAGTTGCGATTGGCGGCTAGCAAATTACCCCACTCGCTGCCGCCGCCCAGGCCGATAAACGTAAAGGCGGCTTCCAGCACGACGAACACGCCCACATCGCGCGCGGCCAGCACCAGTGCCGGCGAGACCGTGTTGGGGATCACGTGCTTGAAGACCATGCGCAGCGTGCCCACGCCCAGCGACTTCGACGCGAGCATGTAGTCGATCTGCTTGATTTTCAGCACATTCGCGTTGATCAGGCGCGCATACGGCATCCACGAAAACGCGATCAGCGCCGCCATCAGCGGATCAAGCCCCAGTGTATCGAAGAACACATAGGCCGCATTGGGCGGCTGCCCGACCGACGGCCGCACCACAATCTGCTCGAACAAGACCACGCCCGCGATCACAGGGAAGGCCAGCAGCGCGTCAGTGATACGCATCACGATGGCGTTGAACCAGCCGCCCAGATAGCCGCTGATCGCGCCGACCAGAATGCCAAAGACCGCCGTCAACACTGTGACAGTCAGACCAAACCGCAGCGCCGAGCGCACGCCCCACAGCACCGAGTGACGCACATCCAGTTGGCCGGATACCGTCCCCCACGGCGCGACCTCGCTGGGCGGGCGCGGCGTCCGATCGGTAGAGCGGCCCACCACGTGATACGACTCCGGCTTGCCGGGATCGGGCGGCGCCAGGCGCGGCACATCGATCGCTACGTAGAGCATCGCGCTGACTAACACCAGCCCGATCACGTTCTGCCACTGCCGCAGAAACCGCCACACGTCGCGCATCATTCGGTCAACCTCTCGCGCAAGCGCGGATCGACAATCGCCTGTGCCAGGTCCAACACAAACATCACGCTCAACACCACGCTGACGCTGTAGACCGCAAAGCCCAGCGCCAGCGGCGCGTCGCCAAAACCAGTCAAGCCCGTGCCCGTAATAATCTCCGACACGCCATGCAAATTGAAGACACGCTCGATGACATACACCCCGGACACCAGTGACGCCGCCGACAACACGCTCGTCGTTAAAGCTGGAATCAGCGCATTGCGCAGCACGTGCTTCCACACGATGCGGTTATCGGACACGCCGCGCGCCTGCGCTGCGGTGACATAGTCTTTGTCCAACTCTTCTACCATCGTCGTGCGCGTCACCCACCCCACTGTGGCCCAGTGCAGCGCGCTCAGCGACAGCACCGGCATCACCAGATGTTGCAGCGCATCCAGCGAGATATCCAATCGGCCGTTCAACAAACCATCGAGCGTGTACAGGCCCGTAAACGCCGTAAAATCAGGCGCGCGCACCGCAATTTCCATATCCGCACTCAGGCGGTTGGGCGCAAACCAGCCCAGCCCGATGTACAAAAATGAGATCATCATCAGGCCCAGCACAAACGGCGGGATCGATGTTGCGCCAAAAGCCGTCACGCCAAACACCCGATCGATCAGCTGGCCCCGTCGGCGGCTGGCAACCACGCCGCTCAGAATCCCCGTCGGAATGAACACGATCATCGACCACAACGTCAACTCGATCGTGATCGGCGCGCGCGCCTGAATCAAATCCAGCACCGACGCGCGAAACACCGGGCTCCAGCCCCATTCGCCGCCGATGACCGATCGGATCCAGTTGAAGTACTGCACCGGAAATGGATCGTTCAGACCGCGTTCGCGGATGATGCGCTCGATCAATCGTTGCAGCTGCTCAGCGCTCATCCGATCAATCCCGGTACTGTTGCCCAAATACAACTGGGCACGCGCCTCGGCCGGGGTAAACATCACAATGCCGTACAGCACCGCCGTGACGATGACCATCGTCACCGGAATCAACATCAGCCGACGTAGCATAAATTTCAAAAGAGGGGGCATTCTGCGAAATCCTCAAGTCACGTGGTTCAACGAGCAACTCAATTCGCCGGTCTCAGCGGAACCTGCCTGCGACGGCCTCGCGCGGGCATGGCTGGGCAAGGCACAGTGGCACAGGGAAGCGCGTTGTGAAGTCTTGAACAAATTATCGTTTCTCACCGCTAAAGGTTCAGGCTGGTTGGGGCACCGCGCCATTCTATCACAAGGCAAAGTACTCTTCGCCGATGTCAAAAAGAACTTCCGTTCAATTTGCCTATTGACACCGAACAATTGTTCGCATATAATGCCAAACAACAGTTGGGATAAATTTGGGTTAAACTTGGGATAAGCCTACCCGATCAACCTCTCCCCCGAATTTGGGATAATCTTGGGAAAAACTTGGGATATGTTGGGGATTTCCCACAGGAGACAGCCATGAACTTGTCAGAACGCCAGCAAGCCATTTTAGACTTCATTCGCGAATTTTCGGCGCGCAACAAATACCCGCCCACCATCCGCGAGATCGGCCGCAGCGTGGGCATCACGTCCACCTCAGTCGTCAACTACAATCTCAATATTCTTGAGCAGAAAGGTTACATCGAGCGCGACCGCGAAAAGTCGCGCGGCCTCAAACTGGTCGGCGAGGCGGCCGTCGAATTGTTCGATTCGCCTACCGTCCATGTGCAGCTGTTGGGCCGCATCGCCGCCGGTGAACCGATTCCTGTGCCTGACACCAACTTCAAAATCCTGGGCGAAGAAACCGTCGAGATCGCGCGCGGTCTGCTGCCAGCTGACATGAATAGCGTCTACGCCCTGCAAGTGCGCGGCAACTCAATGGTGGACGCGATGGTCGGCGATGGCGACATCGTCGTTATGCAGCATCGCCAGGAAGCCGCCAACGGTGAGATGGTCGCGGTCTGGCTCAACGACCGGGAAGAGACCACGCTCAAGTATTTCTTCAAGGAAAAAGGCAAAGTCCGCCTGCAACCGGCCAACCCCACGATGGAGCCGATCTTCGTTGATCCCAGCAAGGTCGAAGTGCAAGGCAAAGTCGTCCACGTCATTCTCCCGCCAAACTAACACCCGATAAATCCGCCGCTCCCCACCGCCCGATCAGCCGATCGGGCGGTGGCATTTCCCCCTGGTTCGCAACCCCCGTCACAATGTCATCGCCCCCAATTTTAAGATTTCGTTCTATTGATTTTAGAACACTTGTGCTATAATCGACTTGAACGGGCGTTCTATAACACTAAATCACCCAATCTCAACCTATCGCCCGACGAAAGGATCTACGATGAAAACTTTGACTGCCAAGCAACAAGCGATGTTGTCCTTCATTGAGCGTTTCGTGAACGAGCGCCACTACCCGCCCACTTATGAGGAAATCCGCGTGGGGCTGGGCTTGTCCACCAAGTCGCTTGTCGACTACCACCTCAATGCGCTCGAGGCGGCCGGTCGCATCCAGCGCGATCCGTGGACGCCGCGCGGCTTGCGTGTGCGCAACGGCAATGCCTTCACCGACGGCACCTATGCCGTACCGCTGCTCGGCCACATCGGCGCGAGTTTGCCCGCCACGTTCTACACCGATGTCACCGCCGAAGCGCTGGTCCTGACGCGCGATATGGTTCCGGAGCAAGCCGATCTGTACGCGCTGAAAGTGCGCGGCACTTCGATGATTGACGCGATGGTGAACGACGGCGACATCGTCGTGATGAAGAAGCAGTCAATCGTGAAGGACGGCGAAATGGTGGCTGTCCGCCTGCTCGACAGCGACGAGATGACGCTGAAACACTTCTATCGCGAAGCGGGTCGCATCCGTTTGCAGCCCGCCAACCCCACGATGCGGCCCATCTACACCCATCCGGCCAATTGCGAGATTCAAGGCCGCGTGGTGGCCGTCATCAGGCAAGTTCACTAACTTCTACATTCGACGCGGTGCGACGGTTCACATCTGGCCGTCGCACTGTGATTGGGAGGCATCACCATGCAACGACAAGAACTGGATATGCAAGCGGATCGGATAGAAATGCTTCTTCAAGACCACAAGGCCCCGGCGCGCGTGACCGGCGGCAACGTGACCCCGCGCTGGGTCCAGTTCTTGTTGCAGCCCGCCCCTGGCATCAAGGTCAATAAAGTTGAAGCCCTGTCTCGCGAAATTGCCATTGCGCTGGGCGCATCCACCGCGCGCGTCAAAGCCGAAGGCGGCGCGGTGAAGGTGGAAGTGCCTCGCAACGATCCGCAGCCTGTCAACTTGATGCGGCTGTGTTCGCGGCTGCCGTCCAATCGCATTCCGTTAGGTGCGGCGGTGCTGGGCCTGGCCGACGACGGCGCGCCTTTGCTCGTGCGACTACCCTCGCCCGATGTGGCGCACCTCTTGGTCGCCGGCACGACGGGTTCAGGCAAGACTGCGCTCGTTCAGACGATGATCGTCTCGCTGGCTTTGCTGCATCATCGCCGCCAGCTGCAATTTGTGATAATCGATCCGAAGGGCCGCACGTTCGAATCGCTGGCGGATTTACCGCATCTCCTGCGTCCGATCGTCACTCAACCCGAGCAGGCCGTAGAGGCCCTGACGGAGATGGTCAATTTGATGGAAGCGCGCGATCAGCATCGTGTCTCCGAGCCGCATATCGTCGTCGTCATCGACGAACTGGCCGATCTCGTTCAGTCGGGCGGCCCGGCGATTCTGGAGAATCTGAGCCGCCTGGTACAGCGCGGTCGCGAGGCAGGCATCCACGTCATCGGGGCGACGCAGAAACCGTCGAGCACGGTGATTGGTTCGATCGTGAAAGCCAACTTCCCGGTACGGCTCGTCGGGCGTGTCACCAGCGCCGAGGATGCCCGTGTGGCGGCCGGTATCGGCGGCACGGGCGCGGAGAAGTTGACGGGCCGCGGCGACTTCATCGCGATCACCGGCCCCGGCACGATTCGCTTTCAAGCGGCCTATATCGCGCCCGACGCGATGGCGACGATTACGCAGCAGTTGAAGCGTGGCATCGCGGGCAGCGACATCATCGCTTCGTCCGGCCAGATGCCGGTCGCCGAACGTGCTGATTCGCACGATGTTCGATCGGCTCTGGAAAGCGCCATTCGAGCATTGCCCCGGGCAGGCCGCGTATGAAACAAGCCACGTTCATCACCGGTCTATCGTGCGTGGGTTTTGCCGTGGGGTTGGCAGCCTTCATTGGCAGCCGTTTGAGCGAACAAGCCATCGCGTTGATGGCGGGCGCGATCTTCGGCATGCTCGTCGCCTTACCCATCGGCGCGTTGATCGGCTGGGCCGTGAAGGGTTCACGCTCGATCGAGCGGAACACTGCCCCGTCACAACCAATGGTCATCATGACGCAGCCGCAGCTGCCGGCGGCTTCACCGTATATCACGGCCGGTCATCCGGGCTGGCAACAAGCGTATCCGGTCGCGGCCAGCGCGCCGCAATTACAACCCCGCAAATACACCATTGGCGGAGAGGAGATCATCAATCATGAGTCTGTTGCTGTTTGGTAATCGCACGCAAACTGTCCGCCCTGCCACGCGCCGCCGCCACGAGGCGATTGATATGCGCTCGCGGCGCTTCGGCTACTTCCCGCGCACTTTTGTCTGGCGCGGCCACGAATATCAAGTCGAGGCCGTGGAGCGCTGCTGGACCACGGGCACGCGCCGCAATGGCGGTCAAATGGATCGTCATCACTTCCAGGTGCGGTGCGCGGAGGGTAAATTCGATCTGTATCAGGACTTGCAGCACAACACCTGGCACATTGCGCGCTAAGCGGCAAGGTATGATACACTTGCTGCGTCACACGTGATTAGGGGAATCACATGGCGAGCGGTCGAGTTCACTAAGCACATTGAGGCAGCGCAAGAAACGGGCTGATTGGCGCGTTTCTTGCGCTTTTTGTTTGATAGGTACGGAAGGCTGTTACCGAATCGACGAAAGGGCTGATACAGCCGGTGGGATTGGGAGCAATGATGACACCTGAAGATATCTTGAATCGATTGGAGGCGGTTCGCGCCGAGACTTTGAAGCGCTTTAAACCGTTGACGCAGGCGCAGCTGGACTGGCGGCCGGGCACGATCCGATCGGATAATGGTGAAGCCGAATGGTCCGCCGGTGAGATTTTCATGCATCTCGCCATCAACGAGAACTACCTGCGCGAATACCTGGCGCGCCCTTTGCTGGAAGGCATCAAGCCGCCGGACAGCATCGTCTTTCTGCCGCCGCCACCCCGTCGGACGCCCAAAGATGCCATCGCCTTCTGGTTTGATCGGGCACGCGCACTGACGCGACAGCTGTTGAAGAATTGGCCGGTGGACGCCAATCTCGATCTGCGGCATGCCGGCGGCTTTGATAGCGAGTCCAACGGGCTGGAGTGGCTGACGGGCTACGGCGGGCACGAAGCGTTTCATCATCGCCAACTCGATGCACTTATTGAACAACTTCGACAGGAGAGAGTATGATGCCGCAGTTTCTGTATCGGCTTGAACCCACGCGACTTGAAATGGTCACGCTTGGCCCAACACCTGAAGAGGCCGCGATTGTCAGCCAACACTTTACCTATCTGGAAGCACTTACGGCGCAGGGTGTGATGCTGCTGGTCGGCCGGACGCAAGACAACTCGCCCGACACGCTTGGCCTGGCGATTTTTCAGGCCGAGTCCGAGGAGCACGCCCGCGCGATCATGGAGAATGATCCGGCGGTGAAGAATGGCGTCATGCGCGCAAAACTGTTTCCATTCAAAATCGCGCTGCACGGCCAACTGCCAGAGATGGCGTGACGCACACGACAATCGGCGCGTTCGCGGCGGGGTCGCGCGCCACCACCATAGGCTTGCATGCTAACCATTGACATCGACACAGCGCGCCGCTTCATTCTGGGCAAGCAAGGCCTGTGGCCCGGGCGGCGCCGGCGCGGCATCCAGGGCACGGAGCAAACCATGCGCGCGATGGAATACCTGCAGCTTGATCCGCTGCAAATCATCGCGCGCAGCCAGGACATTGCGCTGCACAGCCGCGTCCTCGATTACACGCCCGGCCTGTGGGAGGACCTGGCCTACCGGCAGCGCAAGTTCTTCGACTGGGGCGGCTGGCTGGCCGTCCGGCCGATGGACGAACTGCCGCACTGGCGCGTGGTCATGCGCCGCGAGCGCGATAGCAACTCGCGAATTGGCGACACAGCCCGCGACCATGCTGCGGCAGTCGCCGAAATGCGGGCCATTCTGCACGAGCGCCACACCGTGAGCAATCGCGACTTCGAGATGGCGACGCGAACCCGAACGCAAAGTTATCGCGGCCGCAAGGACAGCGCGTTGGCTTTGTATTATTTGTGGCGCACCGGCGAAGTGATGACGCACCACCGCGAGAACTTCGAACGCGTGTACGCCCTCACTGAAAAGGTCGCGCCGGCGCAGCTCATTCGCGAAAGCGACGAGGCCGAGACGGACCGCTTCTTGATCAAAAAGGATGTCAGCTTTTCCGGCCTGTCGCGGGTGAGCCGTGCGAGCGATTCGTTTCACCGCGGTGTGCCCTTTGGCAAAGCCGGGCAGATCCTTGAGACGATGTTGGCTGACGGTGACCTCATCGAGGTGCAGGTTGAAGGCTGGAAGGCAGTGCACTACGCGCTCGGCAGCGACGCCAGGGTGCTGCGCGATTTGAACGCAGGGCGCGTGCCGAAGGCGTGGACGCCGCTCGAGACGACCACGACCGACGAGGTCGTCTTCCTGGCACCACTCGATCCTGTTAGCGCTCGCGGGCGAGCCAAAGTCTTATTCGGCTTTGACTACGTGTGGGAAGTCTACAAGCCGGCCCATCAACGCCGCTGGGGTTACTACACGCTGCCGATTCTGTACGGCGATCATCTAGTGGCCCGGTTCGATTCCAAACTCGATCGGGCTGCTAACACGTTCGTCATCAACGGCCTGTGGCTGGAAGACGATACCCTGGCCGAAGACAGCGCGTTTATCAACGCCTTCGCGCGCGGCCTCGATCGCTTCCGCCGCTTCCTCAAAGCCGATCGCGTCAACGTGTCGGCAGTGCGGCGCGGCAAATCGGCCGCAGCAAAGTTAGTTCGTTCAGATTCGTTTAGATTGGAGTGAAAGGAGCAGCATGCCGGCTAAGACTTCCCCCACCACGATCGATGAGTACATCGCGGGCTATTCGCCTGAAGTGCAAACGATTCTGAAGCAGGTCAGAGCGACCATCAAAGCCGCCGCGCCGGACGCAGTCGAAGCCATCAAGTATCAGATACCCACCTTCGTGTTGAACGGCAACCTGGTATCGTTTGCCGCGTACAAGCAGCACCTCGGGGTGTACCCGGTGCCGGCCGGTACACAGAAATTCCAGAAGGCGGTCGCGGTCTATCGTGCCGCGAAGAGTACGCTGAGGTTTCCCCTGGATGAGCCGGTGCCTTACGAGTTGATCGGTCAATTGGTCAAGTATCTCGTCAAAGAGCACGCGGCCGGGGCCAAAGCCAAACAGAAGAAGTAGAGGAGCTTACTTTGAATCCATCCGACTTCATCGAAGCGATCAAAGCCGGCGAGATCAAGTCGGTCACACAGGCGCTCGATCAAGACACGACGCTCGTCAACGCCAAAGCCGATAACGGCCTTTCGGCGGTGCTGGTGGCCGCCTATTACAACGAGCCGCAGATCGCGCAGCTGCTCGTGCAGCGTGGCGCGGAGTTGAGCATCTTCGAGGCAGCGACCGTAGGCGCACTTGATCGCGTGGAAGGCTGGATCGTGGCACAGCCGGAGTTGATCAACGCCTACGCGCCGGACGGTTTCCAACCGATCGGGCTGGCGGCGTTCTTCGGTCAGCAGGCCGTCGTGGAGCTCTTGCTGCGCGTGGGCGCTGAGGTTGATTCACCGTCGAAAAATCCGATGCACGTGCGGCCGTTACATTCAGCCATCGCCAATCGGCGCACGGCAATCGCCAGGTTGTTGATCGAGCACGGTGCGGATGTGAATTCAACGCAAGCCGACGACTTCACCCCGCTGCACGAAGCCGCGCAGAATGGACTGCTGGAGATCGCGCAACTATTGCTTGATCGGGGCGCACACGTCAACGCGAAATTATCGAATGGCAAGACGCCGTTGGCGCTGGCGCTTGAGCAGCATCATCGCGAAGTTGAAGAAGTGCTGCGACGGTATGGCGCGGAAGAATGAGCGAGACAAAACATGCGATTATCGTTCAAGCACGGCTGGTTGATCCGCGCGCCGTTGAGGGCAATCGATTTTCTGAAATAAACAAAACCGCCGCCCTACACGCTCGGCCAGGTATCACTTGCAAAACCAATCCGCTCAATCTCATCGAGTACGGCGACCAGGTCCGGCGGCGGAACTGGCAGAACAGCCGGCTCTGAATCAGCGTGTTTGTGATGTGGAAAGCCAGGCAACTCAGGATAGTGAGGCGTATCGTCGTAGCGGAAGACAAGCGACGCATCGGCGCGTTGATAATGATAACTATACATCAGGCGCGACGGGGTGGCTTCCAAATCCACCAGTTCACGAAATATGGAGTAGTGAACTATCGGCAAAATAAACATCGCCTCGGATCAACCCGGTCTGTGGACCGCGTTTGCCCAAAGCGATGTCGGAAGTAGTTACAGCGAGAGCCGCTGCAATTCGATCAAGCAACGCCTGCACGTAGGGCTTCAATCGACAAAATGCGCCTCTTGTAACGCCGCGTATTTTTGCTGAAGCAGATTCAGCATTCCCAATTCCATACGCCAATCGGTGAAACCGAAGTTCTCCTCAAGTTCGCGCGCGTTCAGGCGACGCTCAAACACGGCCGAAGTCATGCCGTACTGCTCCACAAACAGAGTCAGACGCAGCTGCGTACGCGCCAATCCGGCATTGAGTGCCTTTTTCTGGTTCTCAATAGCGGCTTCCAGTAGTGGCCTGAGTGTGGTTTGGTGGGTGGTTGAGATAACGATTTGCTGCAACATGGCTGGCATCCTTCAGGGCTTTATGCCTAAATTATACCGCACACTTCAAGCGTGATT
>JACRBO010000622.1 GCA_016219235.1 Chloroflexota bacterium | reverse complement strand
GGCCGCGCAAGGGCTGGCGCAGCAGTTGGGCCTGCCCGGCACGCCCTTCCTGCTGATCAATCAGCAACCCTGGCCGCAAGACATGTCGTACGTGGCGTATAGCAACCTCGAAGGTATGGTGAAGTTCTTCGTAGAGCTGCCCAAAAAGCAATTCAAGCAGGCGCCGGAGATGACGATCGATAAGGCGAAGAGCTACACCGCCACGATCAAGACCGACAAGGGCGATGTTCAGATCAAACTGTTGGCCGACAAAGCGCCCGTGGCCGTGAACAACTTCGTCTTTCTGGCAAAGGCCGGTTGGTACGATAATGTGCCTTTCCATCGCGTGCTCAGCGACTTCATGGCGCAGGCGGGCGATCCCAGCGGCCTGGGTTTCGGCGGGCCAGGCTACACCTTTGACAACGAAGTGACCGGCATTAAATTCGACAAAGAGGGCCTGGTGGCGATGGCGAATGCGGGAGCCGGGCCGGACGGTAAAGGCACGAACGGCAGCCAGTTCTTCATCACGTTTGGGCCTACGCCCCAGCTCGACGCAGCGGACCCGGCCACAGTAGCCAACTACACGATCTTCGGCGAAGTGATCGGCGGCATGGAGGTTGTCAAGAGCATCACCCTGCGCGATCCGCAGCAGACGCCGGAAGTCGTGCCGACGCTGATCAAAACTGTGACGATCGAAGAGAAGTAGTTTACCAACTACCACCGTTGTACGATCAGAATGTGATGCAAGATGCGTGATGCAGGATGCATGTACCACGCATCTTGCATTGTGCGTCCTGCATCACACAACACGTTTCAAAAGGCAAATCATGTCCGTCATTCAAGCCATCATTCTGGGCCTTGTGCAGGGCCTCACCGAATACATTCCCGTCAGCAGTTCAGCGCATCTGGTGCTGGTGCCGTGGCTGCTGGGCTGGACGTTCGATCCCAAAACAGCCTTTGTCTTTGACGTGCTGGTGCAATGGGGCACACTGGTCGGTGTACTGATCTATTTTTGGCGCGACATCTGGGCGATTATGCGCGGCGTCGTCGCCGGCCTCGTTCAGCGCAAACCGTTCGGCACGTTCGAGGCGCGCCTGGGCTGGTTCGTGGTGTTGGCTACGATTCCCGCCGTGCTGGTTGGGTTCGTGCTAAAGGACTTCTTCGAGCAGATTTTTAGCGATCCGAAAGCGGTGGCCGCCCTGCTCTTTTTGACGGCGGCAATCTTGATTGCGGCCGAGCGGCTGGGGCAGCGTCAACGGCAGATCGAATCAATTACGGCCTCCGACGCGATGTCGATCGGGGTGTGGCAGGCGCTGTCGATCCTGCCGGGGGTTAGCCGCTCCGGGTCTACCATCGCCGGCGGTATGCTGCGCGGTCTCGATCGGCCGGCGGCCGCCCGCTTTAGCTTTCTCATGTCGATTCCGGCGCTGCTGGGCGCGGGGGCGATCGCGATCAAAGACTTAATCGATACGCCCAATCTAGTCGACGCGCTCGGCCTGCCGATCGTCGTGGGCTTTGCCGCCGCGGCCATCAGCGGCTATCTGTGCATCCGCTGGCTGTTGAGTTATCTACAAAAGCACAGCCTGACGGCTTTTGCCGCATATTGCGTTGCTTTCGGCGCGCTATGCCTCAGCGTTGGCCTTTTGCGCGGTTAAATCTCGCGGTCAGCCTATGCTCACTCGTCACTCGTCACTTGTCACCTTATTTGTCGCGCTTCTCGTATCGCTGAGCGCCTGCGCTCCTACCCCCGAAGTCACGCGTACGCCTTCGCGGCTGAGGCTGGGCGATGCGGTCGATGAGGCCGACGTACTCAATCGGTTGTTGGAAACATACGGACAAAATCACGAGTGGGTGTCATTCGTCAACGATCCGCTATCGACCAATGAGGCGATCGATCGCGTGCGCAACGATCATCTCGATCTGGCGATCCTGCCCCTGTCGCCCGAGCAGCTGGGCATCCGCCTGTGGACCAGTGGTCTGGCGTATGATTCGCTGGTCATTGTGGTCCATCCCGACAACCCGGTCACGAATCTGACGCTGATCGAATTACGCGACATTTTTCAGGGGCGCACGTTTGATTGGTCGCTCTTTGGCGGCGTGGCCGAAGTGATTCCCGTCAGCCGCGAGACCGGCTCGATCGCCCGCCAGTTGTTTGAAGAGCGCGTTATGAATGGACGGGCCGTGACGCAAAACGCGGTACTGAAATCGTCAGCGCGCGATGTCGTCAACTACGTGGCGGCCACGCCCGGCACGATCGGTTACGCGCCGATCAGCCAGCTGAACGATCGCGTGAAAGTGATCAGCCTTGAAAGCGTCATGCCCAATCCAACGACGGCGACCAACGGGCAGTATGTGCTGTCGTCGCCGCTGTATCTGATCGCGCGCGTCGAACCGCAAGGCGACCTGCGCGAGTTCGTGGGCTGGCTGCTGGGCGACGAGGGGCAGAAGATGCTGAGCGAATTTGGCCTGGGGCGTGTGCGCTAAGCCTCACCCCCGACCCCTCTCCTGAAATCTGCTTTTCGATTTCAGGAGAGGGGAGAGTTGGCAATATAAAAAGCCCGGCCTCGTGATGAGGTCGGGCTTTTCGATTCAATTCAGTGGGAGTTAGAACTCGCCGAGTTAGAACTCGCCACCGCCACCAGGCGGCATCATGGGAGCGGGATTCTTCTCGGGGATGTCGGTAATCAACGCATCAGTCGTCAGGATCATGGCCGCGATGCTGGCCGCGTTCTCGACGGCGCTGCGGGTGACCTTGGCGGGGTCGATGATGCCCGATACCACCATGTCCTCAAACTCGCCGCTCAACACGTTGTAACCGATGTTCTTGTCGCCCTTTTCCTTCGCCATGCGGCGCACGGTGTCGATGATGACGGCGCCATCCTGGCCGGCGTTGGCCGCGATGCGGCGCATCGGCTCTTCGAGCGCGCGGCGCATGATGGTGATGCCGGTCTGGATGTCGGCTTCCTCGGACTTGAGGTCAGCCAGTGAAGCAATGGCGTTGACCAGAGCCACACCACCACCCGGCACAATGCCTTCCTCGACCGCGGCGCGGGTCGCGCTGAGCGCGTCTTCCACGCGATGCTTCTTTTCCTTCAGTTCGGTCTCGGTCGCCGCGCCCACGCGAATGATGGCAACGCCGCCCGACAACTTCGCGAGCCGCTCTTGCAGCTTCTCTTTGTCGTAGTCGCTGGTGGTGTTCTCGATCTCGGCCTTGATCTGCTCGATGCGGCCCTTGATCTGCTTCAGATCGCCCTTGCCCTCGACGACGGTGGTGTTGTCCTTATCGGCCACAACCTTGGCCGCCTGGCCCAGGTCATCCAGCGTCGTGCTCTCGAGCTTGCGGCCCAGTTCTTCGGTGATAACCGTGCCGCCGGTCAACACGGCAATGTCTTGCAGCATGGCCTTGCGGCGATCGCCGAAACCGGGGGCCTTGACGGCCAGAATATTGAACATGCCGCGCAGCTTGTTCAACACCATCGTCGCCAGCGCTTCGCCGTCCACGTCTTCCGCGATGACGACCAGATCACGCCGGCCCTTCTGGAGCAGTTTCTCCATCAGCGGCACAATATCGGTCGCGGCGCTGATCTTCTTATCGTGAATCAGCACGTACGCGTTCTCGATGACGGCTTCCATCGCTTCCGGATTGGTGACGAAATAGGGGCTGATGTAACCCCGATCGAACTGCATACCTTCCACGTACTCGGTCTCGAACTCGCGGCCCTTGCTCTCTTCAACGGTGACCACGCCGTCCTTGCCGACCTTGTCCATGACTTCGGCAATGAGATCGCCGATTTCCTGGTCGGCCGCCGAGATCGACGCCACGTTGGCGATCTCGTGCTTGTCCAACACCGGGGTGCTCATCGCCTTGATCGCCGCCACAACCTTATCGGTCGCCAATTCGAGGCCGCGCTTAATCTGCATCGGGTTGGCGCCGGCGGTCACGTTCTTCAGGCCCTCGTGCACAATGGCCTGCGCCAGAACGGTCGCGGTGGTGGTGCCGTCGCCGGCCACATCGTTGGTCTTGGTCGCGGCTTCCTTCAGAAGCTGCGCGCCCATATTTTCATACGGGTCTTTCAGTTCGATTTCTTTGGCCACAGTCACGCCATCGTGGGTGACGGTGGGCGCGCCGAACTTCTTGTCCAGCGCAACGTTGCGGCCCTTGGGACCGAGGGTGGTCGCGACGGCACTCGCCAGCGCATCGACGCCGCGCTTCAGCGCGTACTGAGCATCATTCGCAAAAATCAGTTGCTTAGCCATGTTCATTCACTCCGTTACTTTTCGACAATCGCCAGGATGTCGCTCTCTTTGAGGATGAGCAACTTCTTGTCGTTGATTTTTACTTCGGTGCCCGCGTACTTGGCATACAGGACCACATCGCCGACCTTCACGTCCATAGCAATGCGATCCCCCTCGTCATCGGTGCGACCCGGCCCTGCGGCCAACACTGTTCCTTCCTGCGGCTTCTCCTTTGCCGTTTCCGGCAGGATGATGCCACTGGCCGTGCGCTCTTCTTTCTCCAGCGGTTCGACGACCAGGCGGTCGCCCAACGGCTTGAGGTTCAACTTGTCTGCCATGCTTTTGCCTCCAAATAGAATGTGATTTGTTATTGGACGGTTAATGCCATACAACAAAGTTCGGTTAGCACTCTATTGACGCGAGTGCTAACCGAACTGAATATACCACACCCAACCCCAGAATGTCAAGAGTTCGAGGGCGTTTCTAACAAAGTTTTAGCACAGACTAATCGATCTTCTCCAGCCGATCGATGGGCAGCACAAACACGATCGCCCCGCCCACCTCGACAGGAATCGTGCCCAGGAAGCGTTCGCGCGCCTCCAGGTTGGGCAGCAAGGGATGCAGATGGCGTGTGCGGCGCTTGCAATGCTTGCGCAAATAGCCCAATACGTTGTCCACCTGATCGTCACTCACGGCGATCATCAGCGTGACGTTGCTGGCCCGCAAGAAGCCGCCGCTGGAGCCGATGCGCGTTGCGCCGATGTTGTGCTGCTCCAATTCCTGCACCAGCACGTCCTCGTCTTCATTCTGAATCACTGCAATGATGAGCTTCATAATCACTCCCTAATTGATTGATTGTGGTGTCGGCGTGCGGAACGGCGGCTTGCCCATCACGATCTGACAAAAGTCCATACTATCTAACACACCTGGATCATCGGGTCGAATGGTCAAGGCGCGCCGAAAAGCCGGCAGCGCCTCTTGTTCATACAAGCCGGGATCATTATACGACTCCGCTAAATGGCAGTACGATACAGCCATCGTAGAATACGCTATCACGGCGCGAGTGCACGCACTCATTTTCGCCACCACACAATAGCGATCGGCGTCAAAATCTTTATTCATCAATTCGATCGCCGTCTTAAACGTCGTCGACGCATCTTCGTAGTTCTTGCGCGCATAATAGGTGGCGGCCAGGTGGCTGCGCGGCGACCAGGCTTCGGGATCGACCAGAATGGCCTGCTCCAAAATCCGCTCGGCCTGTTTTGTATCTTCGATTAAATAGTATGTCCAGCCCAACTCGTCAAAACCGGCTACATACGTCGGATCGATTTTGGTCGCACGCTCAAACGTCTCAAGCGCCTTCTGCCAGTTTGCCAACAACCGATAGTTCAAACCCAGCGCCACATATAGATCGACTTCCCGCGGTGCAAGTTGAATCGCGCGCTCATAGGCTTCGATCGCGCCGGAATAGTTGCCCTGGCTCTCGCGCACATAGGACACCGCTCGCTGCACATCCGCGCGATTTGGATCGAGATCCAACGCCTGCTGGGCATGATCGATGGCGCTCTCCCAGCTGTTCAAATCGGCATACGTCTCAGCCAGATAGGCATGGGCATCAGCCGATTTTGCATCCAGCGTCAACGCCAGCTTACCCGCCGCGATGGCCTTCTGAAACAGATCGGTGGCTTCCAGATTTCGGCCGCGCTGCTGCAAGCGAACCGCGTGCCAATCATAAGCCATCGCCAGCGCCGCCTGCGACTTGGCGTCCTTGGGGGCGGCCTGCGCCGCTCGCTCCGCGTACTGCACGCCGTCCGCCGTGCGGCCACGCAAGATCAACAGCCGCGATACCTTAAGCAACACCTCCACATTCTGCGGTTCGAGCGACACAGCCTGGATATAGGCGTCGATCGTCCCCGGCACATTGCCGGCCTCAAACACCGACTCGGCCTCCACCACATACGACCGCGCGGTGCGGGTGGCCGTAGGCGTCGGCGGTGGAATCAAATCCTGCCGCAGTTGATTCTGATTGATGATAACGAAGATACCAGCGCCAATCAAGATCAACAACACCAATATCCGGCGCGGCGAAGACCGTCGCCGTCGCGTACCTAGCGTATACATACCTGCTCCTCAGATGCAGCACACCCCGCCTGTGAGGCGCCACGCAGCATCATAGCACGGCGACTCACGAGCGTCAATCAAATTGCACCGGGTTTTCTTGGAGAAAGCCGATCGGGTATGCTATAATCCGCTGGCGCAGGATCAGACCCAGGAACGATTGGCTGCGAACTAGAGTCGGTTGGAGAATGTATGAATTGTCGTGAATGCGGCGCTCAAGTTACCGCCGCCGATTTTGTCTGCGGCAACTGCGGCGCACTACTGGACCGATCGCCCACTGCGCCACTGCCTGTACCCACCCCACAGCCGCCTGCCCGCCCGGCCCGACGCACCGCCCGGCGGCTCTCATCAACCACCCTATTGATCGTTTTGTTCTCATGCGGCCTCTTAACCTTGATCGTCGCCTCGGCCGTCGGCGGCGTCGTCATTGGCCTGCAAGATCGAGAAACTGATCGGCAGGCGGAGGCCGATCGGTATTACAAAGAGGGCCTCGCCAATTTTGCCAGCGGCAACCTGGAACTGGCCAGGGCCGATTTTGAATACGTGCTGCGCCTGGAACCGACTTATCCCGGCGCGCAGGAACAGATCGCGCAAGTCGCCGAGCGTTTGACGGTCAAACCCACGCCCACTTCGGCCGCGTTGACCAGCGCGATCGATCAGTTGTATGAAACCGGCCTGACTGCCTATCAAGCCAAGAAATGGGCCACTGCCATCGACGCGCTGGCCCAGGTCCGATCGATCGATCCCGCCTATCAGGCCGCGCAAGTCAGCCAATATCTGTTCGATGCCTCTGTCACCTATGGCTTAGAATTGATCCAGACCGATCGGTTGGAAGAGGCTATCGCGTATCTTGATCAGGCTGCTTACATCCGCCCCCTGCCCGCCGAGGCGGCCTTGCAAGCGCAATACGCCAAGTTGTATCAGACCGCGCGCGGTTACTGGAACGTCAACTGGGACAAAGCCATCGAGCGGTTCACCGAACTCTACGCCATCGCGCCCGGCTACAAAGATACGTTTGCGCGGCTGGTCGGTTCACACATTGAATACGGCAACGAACGTGTGCGCGCCGGGGATAGCTGCACCGCCCAACGACAATACGAACAGGGCATCAGGCTCAGCCCCAGCGCGGCACTGCAAGCCAAGCTGGATCAGGCTACGCAAGTGTGCTTGACTGCGACGCCCGCGCCCATTAGTGGCACAGCGCAATCGTTGGCCGGATTATTCACGGGACGATTAGCCTACCCAGTGTCCGATGCCAACGGCCAACGCATCGACGCGGCCAGTGCCGGTAACCCGATCGTTTATACGGCGGCCTACGGCGATCAACCCGAGTTGGAACGCCTGGGATCACAGGTGGCCTATCGGACGGGCGGCGGACTGTACGTGGGCAATCGCGCGGTCGCTCCGGCGGGAGCGGCATGGCCCACACTCTCGCCCGATGGTCAGCGCGTGATCTACGCGTTGCAAGGCCGACTGTACATGGTCAACGTCAATGGCGGCGAACCGATCGATCTGGGCGCAGGCTCAGCCCCAACCTGGGGGCCTAACGGGCTGCTGGCCTATTCTGGCTGTGATAATGGGGGGACCTGTGGCATCCTGTTCCGCAACCCCGACAAAGCCGATCCGCCTGTGCGGCTGACGGGCAGCGCCAACGATGTGCCTTCGTCGTGGTCGCCGGACGGCTTCAACATCTCGTACTACTCCAACGTTACCGGCGATTACGATCTCTTTTTCTGCAACACGGCCGGCGGCGTGCAGCAAGTGACCAGCGGCCCCGGCAACGATGTGGCGGGCGCGTGGGGGCCTGATGGCGCACACGTGGCCTTCCTGTCCGATCGCGACGGCACGTGGAGCGTTTACATCGCCAAATACGATGGCACTGAACTGACCAAAATCGCCATCGCGCCGCAAGGCAGCGCCTGGGCCACACAGCGTGTATCGTGGATGCCGTAGGAGTATAGGCAAGGAAACAAGGAGATAAGTAGACAAGGAAACGAGACCTTTTCGCAATCCCCTGTCTACTTGCCTACTTGTCTACTGCCCCAACATGACCACTCACAACTGGGCCAAACAAGCGTTCGATCACGCTCGACTCCTGTCTGAGCAGATTGGCCCGCGCGGTGCGACCTCCCCCGAAGAACAACGCGCCGCCGAATATGCTCGCGATCAACTCCAACAGTCTGGCATCAGTAACGCGCGCGTCGAAGCGTTTCGCTCGCCGCGCAGCGGCTGGCTGCCGCTGACCATCGCGTTCTCTGTAGCGGTGTGGAGTACGATCATCTGCTGGGCCGGTTTTTACCTGATATACATTCCCAGGTCGGCAGTCGGGGGAGAAGGCAGCGCCCGTTCCCCTGCCCTGGGTGCATTGATCGGCGCCATACTATGCGCCTTCAGCGCGTGGACGATCTATCGTCTGGCAACATACCATCAACATCCGCTGCACAAGTGGCTGTCGACCGCGACCAGCCACAATGCAGTGGGACACATCGCCGCCGCAGGCCCCGCCACGCAACACGTGGTACTCGTTGCCAATGTCGATACCGCCCCCGACAGTTGGGTCTTTCGCACGCCGCGTCGCACGCGGTTGTTTTACGGCGCGCTGCGACTGGCCGCTGCCAGCCTGCTGCTGAGTATCATATTCTTTGTGTTGGGCGCACTTGAAGCGTGGGGGTTTGCCTTTGTGGCCGCCGGCCTGTGCGGCTTCGTGCAGAGTGCGGGTATTTTGCTGACGATTCAGGCTGATCAGGGCGACTTTAGCGCTGGCGCGAATGACAATGCTTCGGGCGTGGGCGTCGTGTTGGCGCTGGCGCAACAGTTACGCGAAGCGCCGCTCAAGCAAACCGAGGTATGGGTGGTGCTCGCCGGAAGTCACACGCTGGGCAACGGCGGTTTGCGATCGTTTATGCAACAGCAACCGGACCTGGCAAAAACGGCGTGGTTTGTCGGCTGTCAACAAGTCGGGCTTGGCGATCGAGTGGCCTACGTGCGGCGTGAGGGCTGGCTGCCGCGAACGACGCGTGCTGACGTGCGGAACTTGATCGAGCGCGCCGCAACCGATCGGGCCGGGCAATCACCGCGGCCCATCACTACACCACGCGCGACACCGATCGGCGCGGCCTTATGGCGCGGTTGCAAAAGTGTGTGTGTGGTTATGGACAAGCAGGCGAAGAATGGCAAAGCGGACGAGGCTGTGACCCGGCTGCAACTTCCTGCTTTGCAACAGGCCCACGACTATCTGGGGGCACTGCTGAAGATGATCGACGGCCAGTTGATCACGCCATCGACACCAACACGTGCTCCGGACGCCACTGCTCTTGCGCCGGATAAGTTTCCGGCTGACGGGTCGGCACCCACAACGCAAACAGACTGCCGTTTCCCAGGTCACTCTTAAACGTGATCTTGCCGCGATGCGCCGCCATGATGCGGGCGGCCAGGGCCAGACCAATACCCATGCCGCCGTAGCGGCGCGTCGTGCTCATATCGGCCTGGCTGAAACCGGTAAACAACTTCTGCTGCAAATCGGGCGGAATGCCAATGCCGTTGTCCCGCACCGCAAGGGCGACCGCTGGTTCTGTGCCGCCCGGCATGGTGGCCATACCATGCACGCTGATCGTAATCGTACCGCCGTCCGGCGTAAACTTGACCGCATTGTCCACCAGATGCACCAGGGCGCTGCGTAGGCGCGGCCCGTCGGCAATGACCGAGAGCGCAGT